>JAFWBN010000212.1 GCA_017507075.1 Alistipes sp.
CATTTGTGCTTAAAAGAGCGTAGATGCAACGCTCGGCAAAAATGCCTGCGAAGGGACATACTATGCGTATTTCCCTTTGCAGGCACCTTTTGTTAGCGGCAGCAGGTATGCCCTTATAAGTACAAATGCCCAATTTGTCGTCAGAGCGCGGCAGGTACGACGCTCGGCAAAAATACCCGCGATGGGCTGTACTTGTGGTACTGCTCATTGCGGGTACTTTTTGTTAGCGGAAGTAGATGCCGTGCTATCACGACAAATTAACGACAAATTTTATTACTCTGCAGCCTTCTCGTTCTCAGGCTCCTCATAATGATTTACATCAATAAGCTCAACCTCGAACTCAAGTGCTGCATTTGGAGCGATACTCTGGTTGCCACGAGGGCCATAAGCCAAATCTGAAGGGATGTAGAGGATAATCTTACCACCAGGACCTACGAGTTTCATACCCTCAGTCCAACCCTTAATTACACGGTTAAGTGGGAAGGTTACAGGGTCATCGCCAAGATACTTGCCGTTCTCATCGAAGCGGTCTGGCTGATACTGGCGCATCATCTCCTGACGCTGCTTTGGCATATTCTCATAGAGTGATGAATCGAATACCTCACCATCACGATCACGACCTGTGTAGTGTACAGTAACCTCATCGCGGTCATCTGTAGCTGAACGGCTCACATCACCCTCGCTGATAACTTTGTAGAGAAGACCGCTCTCTGACTTCTGAACGCCAGACTTCTTCTCCATCTTTGCAAGCCAAGCCTCAGACTTCTCCTGCTCCTGAGCTGGATATGTTTTCATAAAGAAGGTCTCCAAGTAGTCCTGGATAAATGATTCATCTACCTGACCCTCGCCGTTACGAGTCTGCTGGAAGCCCTTCATGTACCAAATAAGCTGAAGAGGTACGCGACCCTCACGCAAATCGTTACCGATATTGATACCGTAAGCATAAGAGAGGCTATCGCGCTGACCATCAGTATCAAAAATCTTAATAGGCTCTGCTACGGCAGTAGTATCCTGCTTCTGGCGCATAAGCTGGCTGAAACGGTCATTTACAGGGATGATAAGAGTCTGGAATATCTCACGAGCCTCTTCTGCACTCCACTTTGCCTTATTCAAAGCAGCCTGCTCGATACCCTTGTCAAGCTTCTCGAAGTTGAACGGGATGTCTGCAATACGAGTGCTTACAAACATACCCAAGTTAGCACCCATGCAATAAGAGAGGGTGTCCATCTTTGAAGAATTGCCCTTTGTAAGAAGGCTCTTCTTGCCGCCATTGCAGCAAGATACGGCAACAGCTCCACATACAAGAGCCACAACTGCCATGTTAAAAATCTTTTTCATGTTGATATACAATTTGTTTTAATTTGTTTTCTGCGGGGCAAAGGTAGTAAAAATTATCTATTTGTTTTTCTTATTATAGAATTTTATGTCAACTATATCCACTTTATAGTTAAGGAGTTGGTTTGGAGAGATGCCTAAATCCGGATTTCCTTCAGAGCCATACGCCTGAGAAGATGGCACCCAAACATCTACAGCACCTCCGTTGCCCGTAATACGCACAACCTCTCTAAGGCCGTCCATAACATCTCTATATGCTGTTCTAAGGGTATCTTTCTCCACTACAACTGTGCCACTTTGGTCATAAATCTCAAGCGCAAGGGTAAGAGTATCACGAGAGACTAAAGACTGTACACTCTGGTCTCCGAGTGTAACAATTTTATAGGTTACGCCATTACGCAGGCGCACATACTCTCTGTTCTTTTTTCGCAAATCGGACAGAAATTGCTCCTGATACGCCTCTGCTTTTTCGTGTACGAAGTATGTTTTTTGTCCCAAGTAGTAATCTCTACCCTCCTCAAGGGTCATCTTTTGGGTATTATGAAAAACATCCCGTATCGCCTCACAAACAGCATCAACATTAAGGGTTGAGTCCATCTTTATAAGTGATGTACCCACGCTCAGTCCGATAACATAACTCAGCGAGTCTGCCTCTGTTGCCATAACGCTCTTATTTCTATGGCAACTTGGTGTCATAGAGCAAAGCAGAGCAAAAGAGAAGATATATACTGCAAATTTTTTCATTATCCTACTTTTTATTCGATTTAAGTGCTGCTGCACACAATTTTACAAGCATTCTTGCGCCCACTACAGCGTCAACATTAGACTCCATAACCGGCACAATCTCTGTTATATCAAAACCCACAATTCTACGACCCGACTCTGCTACACGATTTATAAGGCAGACTGCCTCATCAAAGGTCATACCCCCTGCCACAGGGCGTCGTGTATGAGGGCAACACTCAGGAGAGAGTGCATCTATATCGAGTGATATATATACATTTTCTGGCAACGATGCCACAACATCATCACAAACATCTGCCCAGCTGCGTCCTGAGAATCGCTCGGCAGCAAGACTCTCATGGCAGAACATTGTAACTCGCGGACTTGCTGTTGCATAGTCTATCTCCTCTTTTGACATATCTCTAACACCCACCTGCACAACCTTTGAGACCTGAGAAATCTCCTCAACGATATTTCTCGCCACAGAGAGGTGTGAATAGTCAAAAATCTTTCCGCTTGGGCGCAAATCGCTGTGTGCATCCACAAAGAGCACACCCATATTCGGATATACAGAGGCTATTGCACGAATAGCACCAAAAGATACCGAGTGGTCGCCACCTACAACGCCCACGATTTTACCCTTTTCAGCAAAGCGAAAGACCCTTTTACCCACGCTGCGGTGCATATCTCTAAAGCCGAGATTTATCTTTACCACCTTGCGTGCAAAATAGTCGCCCGAAAGCACTCCGCCATCCTCAATATGAGCAACGACCTTAGCCGCATCGCCGCCAAGCTGCAGTGAACTCTCCTGAAGGTCATAATCTACCTCTGCCGTAGCTACCACGCCATCAATAGAGCGGTCTGAGACCACATCGTAGAGCGAAACAAAGGTTGACGCATCTATTATTGCATCAGGAGCATAAGCAGCCCCCTGCCCTGCCGCTGAGGTTACAGCCCACGGAGCAGAGACCAAGACAATAGCAGCTTCGGTTGTATCAATTGCATCACGGAAGTAGTATCCGCCGTTGTCATTACTGCCCGACGACAAGCTAAATCCGAATCTGAAAAGTCTATTTATATCCATCCTTGACCCCCTTCTTTATTATCACGCGACAAAATTACTAAAAACGGCTGAATAAACAAACTCTTTATTCTATCCATCTTTACATTGCACAACAAAACCTACTTTGTTGGCTCCATGTGTATTCCGACATGAGTGTTTCTGCCGAACTCCTCCTTTAGCCTTGCCTCTATACTGCTGGCCAATCCGTGTGCTTCAGATAGCGGCATTGCCCCATCCATACGCACATGTACCTCTATGGCAATATAGCTTCCTATGCGTCTTGTACGCAGGTGATGCGGAGATGACACCTGTGGGAAAGAGAGTATCAACTCGTATATTCGATTCTCCACTTCTTCTGGCAGTGAACGCTCAACAAGTTCATCTATACATGGTTTAATAAGCTCAACTGCCACTTTTACAATAAACAGACTCACTACAACAGCGGCAAGCGGATCGAGTATTCTCCACTTCTCTCCTAACCATATCGCACCGCCAATACCAATCATAGTGCCTATTGACGACAGAGCATCGCTACGATGATGCCAGGCATTGGCAATAACGGCTGTTGAATCAAGTTGTTGTCCCTTTTTGATGGTGTATCTATAGAGAATCTCCTTAAAAACAACAGAGAGTACAGCCGCCACCAAAGCTAACATACTCGGAGCCTCGATTGTCGCACCATTTACAACACTTACAATAGTCTTTACACCACTGATAAGTATTCCCACGCCGACAAAAAAGAGAATTATCCCGACAATAGCTGTCGCCAAAGTCTCATACTTTCCATGTCCGTAGTCATGGTCATCATCTTGTGGTTTTCCTGATATTCCGACAAAGACAACAACAATAATATCTGTAACAAAATCTGACAGAGAGTGTACCGCATCAGCCACCATTGCCGCACTGTGTCCCACAATACCGGCAAAGAACTTAAATGCCAACAACAGAAAGTTGACAATACTACCCACCAAAGTAACGGTAAAAATCTCTTTCTCTCTCCGCATCATAAATATTATTAACTATTGCAAAAATACAAACGATTTTCATATAAACAAACTGCTCACCACACTATTTAGGCTACAAATTCTTGGCAAAACTATTGTAAATTAGGCAAGGCTGCACTATTTTTGTGTTGATGAAAGTTGTTATTGATAGAGCCATACCCTTTATAAAGGGTGTTTTAGAGCCATTTGCAGAGGTTGTATATGCAGATGGAATTAACTTCTCAAGAGAGATTGTTGCTGATGCTGATGCGTTGATTATTCGCACCCGCACAAAGTGCAATGCTGCACTGCTTGAGAGTTCAAAAGTTCGCATTATCGCCACAGCCACAATAGGTTTTGACCACATCGATTTAGACTACTGCAAAGAGCATGGCATCGAGGTTGCAATCGCTGCAGGATGCAATGCCAGAGGTGTTTTGCAGTGGGTTTCTGCCGTATTGGCATATTTTTCAAAGCAAAAAGGTTATAGTCCTAAGCAGAAAACTTTAGGTATTGTCGGTGTCGGAAATGTCGGCTCTATTGTCAAAGAGTATGCTGAAAATTGGGGTTTTAAGACTATCTGTTGCGACCCACCTCGAAAGCTTAGAGAGGGTGGCGATTTTGTCAGTTTAGAGGAGGTTTTAGCCTCAGCAGATATTGTAACGCTACACACTCCGCTTGACAGCACAACACGGGGCATGATTAACAGCACAACGATACAGCAACTAAAGCACAATGCTATACTGATAAACGCCTCTCGCGGGGAGGTGGCAGAGAGTCAGGCTCTGTTGCGCGAGGATTTAACCCTTGCCATAGATGTTTGGGAGCATGAGCCGAATATAGACCAAAATGTGCTACAAAAAGCTGTTATCTCCACTCCGCATATTGCAGGCTACTCCCTTCAAGGCAAAGCAAATGCCTCGGCTCTTGCCGTAAGAGCGGTAGCAAAGCACCTCAACCTCCCCCTTACAGAGTGGTATCCTGAAGGTGTAGAGAGGGTTGCACCAAAAGAGCTATCGTGGCAAGAGATGGTTGACAGCATAGAGAGCTACTGCAATATTGTCAAAGAGTCTGCGCCACTTAAGAAGGGCGAGAGTTTTGAGGCTCTTAGAGACAATTACAACTATAGAATGGAGTATTTTTAGGCAAAAGCTCGGCAACAATTTTCAACTTCCAACTCAAATTGCTATCTTTGCACCATGTTTAAGCTATTAAGTTTCCTTTCGCCGCTACTTGGAGCAGAAAGAGCGCATGATATTGCAACTGCCATCTTGTACTTTACAGGTAAAATTCCTGGTGTAAAGTGGTTGTTACATAAACTATATGCCGTAGAGGACCCATCTTTAGAGAGGGAGGTTTTCGGCATAAAGTTTCGCAACCCTGTGGGTATGGCTGCGGGGTTTGACCGCAATGGAGACATATTCAGAGAGTTGAGTGCAATGGGTTTTGGGTTTGTAGAGATTGGCACAGTAACGGCACTATCTCAGACAGGCAATCCTAAGCCACGACTTTTCCGTCTGGACAACGACCAGGCAATAATGAACCGTATTGGTCTTAGTTGTAAGGGTTTAGAGAGAGTTATATCCAATTTAAGACACGAACACAATGGCATAGTAATAGGTTGCAACATCGGAAAAAACTCAGCAACACCCCCTGAGGATGCTCCGCAGGACTATCTGAAGGTTTTTCGCAATCTATACCAATATGCCGACTACTTTACTGTCAATGTGAGCTACAGCACATCCTTCAAGCAGTATGTTCCGCGCACAAAGGAGAGCATAATCTCTATCCTCAACCCGCTTTTTGATTTCCGCAGGGGGCAAAATCAATATCGTCCGATACTACTCAAAATCTCTCCGGATTTGTCAAATGAGGATATTGATATGATGACCGATATTATGGTTGACACCCCTCTGGACGGCATTGTTGCCACAAACGCGACTATCCGCCACACGGGACTTACAACAGACTCAGAATTACTTAAAAGTTATGGTGCCGGTGCTATCAGCGGCAAGCCTTTAACAAAGCGTTCAATAGAGGTTGTGCGCCGTGTATATCAGCGTTCACACGGCACATACCCAATTATAGGTGTCGGCGGATTGATGACTCCGCAAGATGTCAAAGATATGCTCGATGCAGGAGCTTCACTTGTGCAAATTTATACAGGTTTTGTATATAACGGCCCTCGATTTGTCGGTGATATATGCAACTCCCTCCTTAATAAATAGTTTATGAAATCGACAATTATTACTATCGGCGACGAGATTCTGATTGGACAGATTCTCGACACCAACTCGCGCTATATATCTCAGGCACTCAACACCTTAGGTGTTGTTGTGGCAGAGAGAACATCTATTGGAGATAATCGTGAGCAGATTATTCAAACACTTGATAGAGCTCTTACCTCTTCCGATATTGTAATTATAACAGGAGGTTTAGGACCTACTAAAGACGATATTACAAAACATACTTTGACCCAATATTTCGGCTCAGAGCTATACTACAACGAGCAAATAGGAGAGGCTGTGCGCACGCTACTTGCCAAACGAGGCATCGAGTTTAACGACCTAAACCGAGGGCAAGCTATGGTGCCACGCTGCTGCACAGTGCTTAACAATGCGCATGGAACAGCTCCGGGTATGTGGTTTGAAAGGGATGGAAAGGTGGTTATATCTCTTCCTGGTGTGCCTTTCGAGATGGTACATCTTATGGAAGACGAGGTTCTACCGCGTCTCAGGGAGCAGTTTACGCTCAAATCTATTGTCCACCGCACGATGATTACTGCAGGCATTGCTGAGTCTATCCTTGCGCAGAGAATTGCACAATGGGAGGAGGCTCTGCCCTCTGTGCTGCACCTTGCCTATCTGCCCGCGCCAAATGTGGTAAGATTGCGTCTATCTGCATACGAAGTTGAAAAAGAGGAGGCAGCACAACTTATCGACACTCAATTTGAACTGCTCAGAGCTATTATTCCTGAGGCGATTGTCGGCTTTGAGGGGGCTACAGTTGAGGAGGCTGTACATAGATGGATGATTGAACACAACAAAACCCTCTCTGTCTCTGAGAGTTGTACAGGAGGTGCTATAGCCTCTAAATTTACAGCTATGGCTGGAGCATCGGCATACTTCCAGTGTGGCGTGGTCAGCTACTCAAACGATGCAAAGTGCGATATTTTAGGTGTAAACCCCGACAGCATTGCAAAATATGGTGCCGTATCAGAGCAGGTCGCAATAGAGATGGCTTTAGGTGCGTGCAGAGCAGGACACAGCCACTATGCAATCTCTACGACAGGTATTGCAGGCCCTACAGGTGGCTCTGTAGAGAAACCTGTAGGCACTGTTTGGATTGGTATTGCCACACCGGAAAAGTGTTTTGCCGTCTGCAAAAACTGCGGAACAGACCGCGGTCAAATCATACAACGAGCAACGGCTTATGCCATAAAACTGCTATACGACTCGCTCTAAGCATCAAGATTGGCGTAAAGAGCAGTCAGACAACACCTACCGAGATTATTGCCTTCAATAAAAAAGGTTGATATAACTTTTGCAAAACATCGCCTGAAAATGATGCGTATTTTAGAGTAAATTACTATCTTTGCGACACGAAATAACTATAGCTATGATTGAGACGCTGAAATTTTACAAAAACTTCCCAAAAGAGGGTGTCAACTTTATTGACATTATCCCGTTTTTACAGTCCAGAGAGGCTTTTGGAGAGGTTATAACTGCACTAAATGCAGCAACTACTGCACCAAATGTTGCAGCCCCAGAGGCTCGCGCATTTCTTTTTGCCGCACCACTGCTTACAGCTGACGGAGCGGTAAAAAACATTATCCCGATGCGTAAAAGCGGCAAACTGCCGTTCAATGAGGGCGACCTTGTAGAGGTACAGATTGAGAAAGAGTATGGTTTTGACCGCCTATTTTACCGTCTGAGCGATATTGCAGCCGGAGTACCAACCGGTGATACCTTTGAGGTTACTATTCTTGACGATGTCCTTGCTACAGGTGGTACTGCCGAGGGCGTAGCGCGTTCTATTGAGCAGTTGACAATATACCGCGATGGTAAGCCTTATAAGGTCAAAGTCAAGGAGTTTGTATTCCTTGTCGGCATACCTGAGATTGGCGGTAGAGAGCGTCTTGAGAAAATCGCACCTGTAACAGTATTGATGGAAATTTAACAAACAGATTAGATAAAATGAAGTTCAGAGAGTATAAAAATCTCGACCTCCCCGCTCTTGCCGATGGCGTTCTAAAGGAGTGGGATGCAAATGATACCTTCCGAAAGAGTATATCTACACGCGAAGGCCATCCTGCCTTTGTATTCTACGAAGGCCCCCCTTCAGCAAACGGTATGCCGGGCATCCACCATGTTATGGCTCGAACAATTAAGGATATTATCTGCCGCTACAAGACGCAGCAGGGATACCTTGTACATCGTAAAGCAGGCTGGGATACTCACGGTCTGCCTGTAGAGCTTGGCGTGGAGAAGACTTTGGGCATAACCAAGGAGGATATTGGCAAAAAGATATCTGTTGAAGATTACAACCGCCACTGCCGCGAGGATGTGATGAAATATACCGATGTATGGAGCAATCTGACTCGACAGATGGGTTATTGGGTAAACCTTGACGACCCATATATCACATACGACAACAAATATATTGAGACTCTGTGGCATCTGCTTAAGCGTCTCTTTGACAAGGGTCTGCTCTACAAGGGTTACACTATCCAACCATACTCCCCTGCTGCAGGTACAGGTCTTTCAACTCATGAGCTTAACCAGCCAGGTTGTTACCGTGATGTGAAAGATACTACATGTACTGCACAGTTTAAGATTGTCCGCGACAGCAAGAGCGAGAAGCTCTTTGCAGATGTGGAGGGCGAGTTATTCTTCCTTGCTTGGACAACTACACCGTGGACTCTGCCGTCAAATACCGCTCTTTGCGTAGGTCCTTCAATAGACTATGTTAAGGTAAAGTGTCTTAACCCTTACACAGATACTCCTCAGACAATAATCATGGCTACAGACCTTGTTCCTACACTATTCGGCAAGAAGATGGAGGGCAAGTTTACTGTTACCGATGAGCACTATTCGGGTCGTGAGCTTGAGGGTATCCGTTATGAGCAACTTATCGGATGGGTTAAGCCTATGGAGCTGTATGGCGATGCGTTCCGTGTGATTACAGGCGACTATGTAACAACCTCTGATGGTACAGGTATTGTACATATCGCCCCTACTTTTGGAGCTGACGATGACCGTGTAGCCAAAGCGGCAGGTATAGCTCCTCTTTTTATGGTTGACACAACGGGCAAGACTGCTCCGATGGTTGACAAATCGGGTCGTTTCTTCCGTCTTGAGGATTTAGACGCAGATTTTGTTGCTAAGTATGTCGATACTGAGCTCTACTCACAGTGGGCTGGAAGATATGTAAAGAATGCCTATGACAAAGATGCGACAGAGGAGACTCCAACTCTCGATGTAGATATATGCGTGGCTCTTAAAGGCGAGAATAAGGCCTTCAAAATCGAGAAGCACACCCACTCATATCCACACTGTTGGCGTACTGACAAACCTGTCCTCTACTACCCTCTTGACTCCTGGTTTATCAAGGTTACAGAGCTTCGTGAGCGCATGATTGAGCTTAACAAGACTATCAAATGGCAGCCAGAGAGCACAGGTACAGGTCGTTTTGGCAAGTGGCTTGAGGGTCTTGCAGATTGGAACCTCTCTCGTTCACGATTCTGGGGTACACCACTGCCTATTTGGTCAACAGAGGACTACTCTGAGATGAAATGTATCGGTTCTATCGAGGAACTTATTGCAGAGATTGACAAGTCTGTTGCTGCCGGCGTAATGACAGAGAACCCTTACAAGAATTTTGTTGTGGGCGATATGTCTAAAGAGAACTACTCTACCGAGCGCATAGATTTGCACAAGCCTTATGTTGACAAGATTGTATTGCTCTCTTCAAAGGGTGAGGCAATGCACCGCGAGAGCGACCTTATTGATGTTTGGTTTGACTCTGGCGCGATGCCTTATGCACAGTTACACTATCCATTTGAGAATGCAGACAAGTTCGACACTGTATTCCCAGCCGATTTTGTTGCTGAGGGTGTTGACCAGACCCGTGGATGGTTCTATACACTGCACGCAATAGCAGCAATGCTCTTTGACAAAGTTGCCTTCAGAAATATTATCTCAAATGGCCTTGTGCTTGATAAGAACGGAAACAAGATGTCAAAGCGTTTGGGTAACGCCGTTGACCCATTTGAGGTTTTGGGTAAATATGGCGCAGATGCGACTCGTTGGTATATGATTTCCAACTCTCAGCCTTGGGACAACCTGAAATTTGACACCGAGGGTGTTGATGAGGTGCGTAGAAAGTTCTTCGGAACACTCTACAACACATACTCTTTCTTTGCCCTCTATGCAAATATTGATGGATTTACAGGCAAGGAAGGTATTGTTCCTGTCTCAAAGCGTCCTGAGATTGACCGCTGGATTATATCGGAGCTCAACACTCTGACTGCACGCGTTACAGCTTCACTTGAGAACTACGACCCAACACCCGCGGCACGAGCTATATCGGAGTTTGTATGCGAGAACTTAAGTAATTGGTATGTTCGCCTTAACCGTAAGCGTTTCTGGGGCGGCGAGATGTGTGAGGATAAGTTGGCAGCTTATCAGACCCTCTATACATGCCTTGAGACTGTTGCCAAACTCTCTGCTCCATTTGCTCCATTTATCTCGGAGAGAATCTACTGCGATCTTAATGCAGTGAGCGGTCATTGTGCTGAGGAGTCTGTCCATCTGTCAGCGTTCCCTGTGTGCGACAACTCTCTTATCGACGCAGACCTTGAGCAGATGATGTCTATAGCCCAAAGAGCCTCATCTATGGTGCTTGCTCTGCGCCGAAAGGTCAATATAAAGGTGCGCCAGCCGCTGACAAAGATTCTTATTCCTGTACTCGACCCTCAGACCGAGCGTCATATCGAAGCTGTGAAGGCTCTTATCGCCGGCGAGGTAAATGTTAAGGAGATTGAACTGATACACGACACAACAGGTGTTATTACAAAGCGTATAAAGCCTAACTTCAAGACCCTCGGTCCAAAGTATGGTAAGTATATGAAGGCTATCGCAGCTCTGGTAGCTACATTTACTCAGGAACAGATTGCCCAGATAGAGAACTCTGAGGTAACACTGCTCGATATGGGTGCCGAGAAGATTGAGGTAACTCCTGCCGACTTCGAGATTACTTCCGAGGATATGCCGGGCTGGTTGGTAACATCTGAGGGTAAACTTACCGTAGCCCTGGATATTACAATCACTCCTGAACTTGAGCGTGAAGGTGTTGCCCGCGAACTTATCAACCGAATCCAGAATATCCGTAAGGACTCCGGTCTGGAGGTTACAGATAAAATCCGCGTGGAGATTGAGGATGTCGCAGCTGTACATGACGCCGTTGCAGAACACGCTGCCTATATCGGTCAGCAAACCCTTGCCGTAGAGGTTGTCTGCATGACAAACCCCGCAGGGCAAACGGTTATTGACTCTGATGTAAACGATATACCGCTGAAAATTGCAGTAAGCAAAATATAAACAACACTAAGCTCCGCCTAACTAAAGCACCCATTTGCGCTTATAAAGGCATACCTGCTTCCGCTAACAAAAAGTACCCGCAATGAGCAGTACGAAAAGTACAGCCCATCGCGGGTATTTTTGTCGAGCGTGGCATCTATGCCCTTCTAAGCACAAATACCCAATTTGTCGTCAGAGTGGTGCATTTACAACGCCGCGATTAAGCCGAGCGCAATCAAGCCCGCTTGAATTGCCGAGGCGCAGCGGTGAAAAGCCCCTAAAAGGGGATTAACGCTCGCCCTGAGAAACAACGAAGGGCTGTACTATGCGTACTGCCCTTTGTTGGGGTGAAGGGTAGCGGCAGTAAATGCGCCACTATCACGACAAATTTATTTTCGTGCCTCCTTAGCCTCAATACACTCCGTAGCATGAGGAACTCTCAAAAGACGCTCACGAGGGATTAGTTTGCCTGTGGTTTTGCAGATACCATAGGTTTTATGTTCGATACGAACAAGTGCCATCTCAAGATTCTTAATAAACTTGAGCTGATGAGCTGCAAGACGCTCAATCTCCTCCTTTGAGAGTGTTGTAGCTCCCTCCTCCAAAACCTTAAAGGTTGGGGATGTATCCTCGGTGTCATTGTCTGCCGAGCGAGTAATAGAGGCGCGCAACTGCTCGTAGTCGTGGCGCGAAACCTCCAACTTTTCAAGAATCAGTTTTTTGAACTCAGCAAGCTCCGCATCGCTGTATCTTGTTCTAATATTCTCTGCCATAGTCTATAAGTTTTAAGGTTTCATTTATCAAAATTAAAGATAATTTCTCAGATATACAAATATCGGGCAGTTTTTTTACATCTTATGATACAAATACAAGGGGAGTATATTTTATAGTCGGTCTAAACCTAAAATTTAATATCATATCCACAATATATACCAGCCATACAAACGATTACAATTGGTTTTTGTAAAAACTTTGTAAGAAAAAGTTTTCAACACTCATTACAAAATTAGTTTGCAAATCATCTTTTTACGCAATATACAACACCAAAATAGGCATACAACAGATAAAAGACAACAATAATAAGTCTTTTTGAACAATATATTTTTATTATCAAACCATGCCTTAATTTAATTTTATATGTGTAATTTTGTATAAACAATTTACACAACATGAAACAGATTAAAGACACACTACAAAAACAGATTGATTTTACCGAAGTAATAGAACTTTTAGCATTCAGTTCTCTGAGTCTGCTTGAGATATGCGATAAATGCACGCCACATCTTACCATATCTCAATTTATAAAGCAGTTCAAGAGCATATACTCTCAAACTCCGGCCCAGATGCGCAGAGAATTATCTCATACTAAGCGACGCTGAGTATGATAACAAAAAAAAGGTTGGCTTACTACATAAGCCAACCTTTGCAAATATTGAGAAATGTCTATTTCTCCATAAGCAGACCCTCAACATCAGCCTTAAGGCCAACCAAGAGGTTATCATACTCACGCAGACCTGTACCGCCTGGGATTCTACCGCCGCAGATAACATTCTCCTTAAGGTTAACAAGGTTATCTGTCTTAGCCTGAATTGCAGCCTCGTTAAGTACCTTAGTAGTCTCCTGGAAGGATGCTGCTGAGATAAAGCTTGTTGTCTGCAATGCTGCGCGGGTGATACCCTGAAGCACCTGATTTGAGGTTGCAGGTACGATAGGACGAGTCTCGACTGTCTTCATATCACGACGCTTGAGTGCTGAGTTCTCATCACGCAGCTTACGCATAGAGATAATCTGACCTGGATATACATTCTGAGAGTCGCCGGCATCGGTTACTACAACCTTATCATACAACTCGTCGTTCACATCCATAAACTCCCACTTATCGACAATCTGGTTCTCAAAGAATCTTGAATCTCCCGGATCCTCAATCTGAACCTTGTTCATCATCTGACGAACATTACCTCAAAGTGTTTATCTTTAATCTTCACACCCTGCATACGGTAAACCTCCTGAACCTCGTTCACGATATACTCCTGAACCTTAGTAGGACCGAGGATTCTTAGAATATCGCTTGGAGTAATTGCTCCATCAGAGAGTGGCATACCAGCTCTTACAAAGTCGTTCTCCTGAACGATAATCTGACGAGACAGTGGCACAAGATATTTACGGATTTCACCAGACTTAGAGGTGATGACAATCTCACGATTACCACGCTTAATCTTGCCAAATGTTACCTCGCCATCAATCTCTGATACAATTGCAGGGTTAGATGGGTTACGAGCCTCGAAGAGCTCTGTAACTCGTGGAAGACCTCCGGTGATATCGCCTCCGCTCTTTCCTACGATACGAGGAATCTTGAATAGGATATCTCCGACATGAACTCTACCGTTATCCTTCACTGCGATATGGGCAGAAACCGGAAGGTTGTAAGAGCGAAGCTCATCGCCCTCCTTGCTCATAATCTTGATTACAGGGGTGATATTCTTACGATCACGGGACTCAACAACAACTCTCTCAGAGAGACCGGTTTGCTCATCACGCTCCTCGCGGTATGATACACCCTCGATAAGGTTCTCATAAGACGCCTTACCATCAAACTCAGAGATAACAACTGCGTTATATGGGTCCCACTCACAGATAAGATCGCCCTTCTTAACCTCTGCGCCATCTGCCATAAAGATTGTTGCGCCGTATGGCAATGCATGGGTATAGAGTACAATCTCTGTCTTAGGGTCAACAATACGGAACTCTGACTGGCGAGAGATTACGATATTGATAGCCTCTCCTTGTGAGTTTTTACCCTTAACAGTTCTAAGCTCGTCAATCTCAAGACGACCCTCATACTTAGAGACAACATTTGTCTCAACAGTAGAGCCGCCCGCAACACCACCGACATGGAAAGTTCGCAGTGTAAGCTGTGTACCTGGCTCACCGATACTCTGTGCGGCGATAACACCTACAACCTCACCCTTCTGTACCATACGGGCAGTTGCAAGGTTACGACCATAACACTTAGCACATACGCCGTGGCGAGATACGCAGGTAAGTACCGAGCGAATATCTACAGACTCGATTGGAGACTTATCAATTGCTGCTGCAATACTCTCGGTAATCTCCTCGCCTGCCTTGCAAAGAACCTCACCTGTAAGAGGGTTTACAACATCATTGAGTGCTGTACGGCCCAAGATTCTGTCGTACAGAGTCTGTACAACATCATCGTTACGCTTGATTGCTGTTGCAGCAAGACCACGCAGAGTACCGCAATCGTCCTCTGTAATGATAACATCCTGAGCAACATCCACAAGACGACGAGTCAGATAACCCGCATCGGCAGTCTTAAGAGCGGTATCGGCAAGACCTTTACGCGCACCGTGAGTAGAGATAAAATACTCAAGCACGGACAATCCCTCCTTAAAGTTAGAGAGAATTGGGTTCTCGATAACCTGCTGACCTCCCTCAACACCTGACTTCTGTGGTTTTGCCATCAGACCACGCATACCAGAGAGCTGACGAATCTGCTCTCGTGAACCACGCGCTCCTGAGTCAAGCATCATATATACAGGGTTGAAACCATCCTGGTCTTTGGTCAGTGTATCAACCACCTGCTTAGTAAGTTTATTGTTTACATTGGTCCAAACATCAATAATCTGGTTATAACGCTCGTTATTGGTGATAAGACCCATGTTATAGTCATCCATAATAGCATCCGCCTTGTCATAACCCTCCTGTACCAATGCCTGCTTA
>JAFWBN010000016.1 GCA_017507075.1 Alistipes sp.
CCAACTCGCTGAAAGAGAGTCTAAAATCCCTCACCTCGCCTATCTTTTGCGGCAAGATAAGATGCAAAGTATCCCCCTCTCGCTTTTTATCACTGCGCACAGCCTTTAGCAACTGCTGGATAGGAGCCGGCAACTCGGTATTAAAGCCATAGTGCAGGCACAACGACTTTATTCGCTCAGCATCTGATGCCTCTATCTCACCCCTCTTCTGCGCCACATCTGTAACACTACAAAGACCCGTAGCCACAGCCTCGCCATGGTTGTACAAACGGGAATTTTTCTCTATCGCGTGAGCTATTGTATGTCCGAGATTAAGCACTCTGCGAAGTCCCTTTTCTCGTTCATCAGCCGAGACAATATCTATTTTCACCCTCAAAGCGGCCTCTATAACAGCTGCAAGAGTCTGTGTATTTGCCCTTAACTCCTCAAAAGAGAGGTTTTCAAGCAGTTCAAACAGCGATGGGTCTGCGATAATAGCGGCCTTTATTATCTCGGCAATACCCGCCCTAAACTCCCTATCAGGCAGTGTCGAGAGCAGCGTAGCATCACAGATAACAAAGTCGGGCATAGAGAAGGTGCCGACCATATTTTTATATCCGCCTACATTAACTCCGTTTTTACCACCCACCGAGGCATCAACTTGTGCCAAAAGAGTTGTCGGAACAAATCCGAAGCGCACTCCACGCATATATGTTGTAGCCACAAAGCCTGTTATATCGGTTACAATGCCACCACCTATACCAAGCAGAAAAGTAGAGCGGTCTGCGTACATATCCATAAGTGATGTATATACCTTTTCGAGTGTAGCAAAACTCTTTGCACCCTCGCCAAGTCCTATCACAATATGCTCGTACGAAGATATGAGTGCATGATGGCAACGGTCAACATTGCTATCCGTAATTACAATCACCCTGCAATTTGGCAACAGCTTAGGCAAAATCTCGCCCGTGCGACCCATATATACGCTACTTCCTTCGACTCTGTTCATTGCAATTACTTAAGGTATTTTTATAACTTACCTAAAAAAGTGGTGTTATTGAGTAGCAAAAATAATACAATTTTAATTTATAATTGCTAACTTTGCGAGTCTAAATATACTTTTGTATGCAAAAATTGAGAAATATTGCAATCATAGCCCATGTTGACCATGGCAAAACTACACTCGTCGATAAGATGATTATGGCGGGTAATCTGCTCCGAGAGCCCTCTAAAACCGGCGAGCTTGTACTTGACAACAACGACCTTGAGAGGGAGAGAGGTATTACAATCCTATCAAAAAATGTGTCTGTAATATACAAAGACTACAAAATCAATATCATTGACACCCCAGGCCACGCCGACTTTGGTGGAGAGGTAGAGCGCGTACTAAATATGTGCGACGGTGTATTGCTGCTTGTCGATGCCTTTGAGGGAACTATGCCACAGACCCGTTTTGTGCTTCAAAAGGCTCTATCGTTAGGCAAAAAACCGATTGTAGTAATCAACAAAGTCGATAAGCCTAATTGCCGCCCAGAGGTGGTAAATGAGCAGGTTTTTGACCTTATGTTTACCCTTGATGCAACAGAGGAGCAACTCGACTACAAGACCATTTACGGCTCTGCAAAGCAGGGATGGATGTCTCACAAGTGGAACGAAAAGACAGACTCTATACAGCCGCTCTTAGACGCTATCATTGACGAGATTCCTGAGCCTAAGACT
This sequence comes from Alistipes sp., assembly GCA_017507075.1. Lineage (GTDB taxonomy): Bacteria > Bacteroidota > Bacteroidia > Bacteroidales > Rikenellaceae > Alistipes. The sequence continues at coordinate 1,699 of JAFWBN010000016.1, forward strand.
GCTCAGGGAACGCCTCAGATGCTTATCACATCGCTTGAATACTCTCCGTACATTGGTCGTATTGCCGTAGGAAAGCTCACTCGCGGAACGCTTAATTCGGGACAGACTATAACCCTTGCAAAGCGCGATGGAGTAACAATGGTAAAGAGTAAAATCAAAGAACTTATGGTCTTTGACGGCTTGGGAAAGAAGAGGGTTGACAGCGTGGAGTGTGGTGAAATTTGCGCACTTGTCGGTATTGAGGGTTTTGAGATTGGCGACACAGTTTGTGATGCCGAAAATCCGGAGCCACTGCCCCCTATCAAGATTGACGAGCCTACAATGTCTATGCTCTTTACGATAAACAACTCTCCTTTCTTTGGCAAGGATGGAAAGTATGTAACTTCACGCCACATAAAAGAGCGTCTTGACAACGAGTTGGAGAAGAATTTGGCACTTAGAGTAGAGCCAGGTCTTAATGCTGACTCATTTATCGTTTATGGTCGAGGTGTATTGCATCTGTCGGTGCTTATCGAGACTATGCGTCGTGAGGGCTACGAGTTGCAGGTAGGTCAGCCAAAGGTTATCATCAAAGAGATTGACGGTCAAAAGTGTGAGCCTGTAGAGGAGATGACTATCGACTGTCCGGACGAGGTTGCCGGAACGGTGATAGAGTTATCTACAAAGCGTAAGGGTATGCTTACCAATATGGAGTCAAATAACGGCAGAACACGCCTTGAGTTTGATATACCTTCACGCGGAATAATAGGTTTGCGTTCAAATATGCTTACTGCCACAGCCGGAGAGGCTATAATGTCGCATCGATTAAAGGGTTTTGAGCCGTATATGGGCGATATAGAGATGAGAACAAACGGCTCTATAATAGCCTCTGAGACAGGTACAGCCTATGCCTATTCGATAGACAAATTACAGGACCGTGGTCGTTTCTTTATCTCCCCTATGGAGGAGGTTTACATGGGTCAGGTTATTGGTGAGCATACCCGTAGCAATGATATTACGGTAAATGTTACCAAAGCAAAACAGCTGACAAATATGCGTGCATCAGGCTCTGACGAGAAGGCATCTATCGCCCCTCCAAAGATTTTCTCGCTTGAGGAGGCTTTAGAGTATATCAAAGAGGACGAGTATGTAGAGGTAACACCTAAGGCGATGCGATTACGCAAAATCCTCCTTAACGAGGTTGACCGTAAACGAGCTGCAAAATAGAAATAACAACCTAAAAATATGAAAAAGTTAATACTTGCAATTATGGCAACAGCTACATTGTGCAGTTGCGCTCAGAAGAGCGAGAACTCACTCCCGAAGGTCTATATGACCACCGACATCTCTGCAGAGGGTCTTGTAAAGGTATATGAGGCACTCGGCGTTGAGGCTACAGGCAAAGTAGCCGTTAAAATCAGCACAGGAGAGCCTGGAGGTAAAAATTACCTCAAACCATCTCTTATCAAAGACCTTGTTCAAAAAGTAAACGGAACCATTGTAGAGTGTAACACCGCTTACGCAGGTCGCAGAAACACAACTGAGGCTCATCTTGAGGCTGCTCGTGAGCATGGATTCTTCGATATTGCCGATGTTGATATTATGGACGCTGAGGGCGAGATTAAGATTCCTGTAAAGGACACAACTCACATAAAGTACAACATTGTAGGTAAAAACTTAGCCTCTTACGACTTTATGATTAACCTTGCGCACTTCAAAGGTCATGCAATGGGTGGCTTTGGCGGTGTGCTGAAGAACCAATCTATCGGCAACGCCTCTTCTCGCGGTAAGGCTTATATTCACTCTGCCGGTCTTAACGAGGATGTTGCAAAGATTTGGAGCTTTACAAAAGACCAGATAGGTTTTCTTGAGTCTATGGCTGCTGCAGCTCAGTCTGTACACGACTATTTCGGAAATGGCGAGCGCATCATCTATATCAATGTGATGAACAACATGTCTATTGACTGCGACTGTGATTCACACCCTGCAGATCCACTGCTTAAGGATGTAGGTATCCTTGCATCTACAGACCCTGTGGCTCTTGACAAGGCTTGTCTTGATATAGTGTTCAACATTGAGCCTACCGAGGGTAACGACAACGGCCCACTGCTTGAGCGCATTGCTTCAAAGCATGGTACTCACATTGTTGATTACGCAGAGCAGATAGGTCTTGGTTCAAAGAAGTACGAACTTGTAAATATCGACTGAAGGGCACAACGAGCGGCTATTAAGCGCATCGTCTCATCACATCCTCAGGCAAGATTGCAAGATATCTATAAAAGCTGTTTTCAAGACCGCTTTGGAGTTGTACACGCCCTTGCACAGAGAGATATTATCGAAAGATATATCCTCAGGGAGATAGAACTTGCAACAGACTTTGAAGAGCCATACATAGAGCCGTGCGGTTGGCAAGGCTGCTATGTACGCATAAATCTCAAAGCGGTAAAAGATGGCAAAATTAGAGCAACAGAGCTTGCTGATGCCTTTATCGCAAGTGCCGCTGCCGTAACAAGAGAGGATTTGCAGAGTTGGAGAGAGGAGTGGGAAGGTATAGAGACCGCTGTAAGAGAGCTATACCCTACCCTCGACGGTTTTGAGGAAGATTCCGCAATGATTAGAGCCGTAATAGAGCGAGGAGAGTATGCTGTGCATCATAGTAAGATATACAATGAAAAATACAATCCTCACTACCGCATAGTGAGCCGAAATGAGTATAACAAACTAAAAGATAGACTAAAATGAAACGACTTTTTATCACTTTGGCAGTAGCTTTAGGCTTTACAGCCCTTGCCTCTGCTCAAACAGCGGATGTATCGGGTACAATCCGCACAACTGCCGGCACTCCAATTGAGGGCGTTGTTGTTACAGACGGCTATACCGTAGTTGCAACCGATGCTGAGGGTAAATACTCTTTTAACAGACACGGGGAGGCTGCTTATGTCTATTACTCTATACCTGCTGAGTATAGAGTGCCACTGCGTCAAGGTCATCCATGTTTCTACAAGAAACTTACTGATGACAAGGTGTATGATTTCGTACTTCAGCCACTCAAGGGTGGCAAGGAGAAGGAGTTCCGCCTTGTTATGGTTGCCGACCCACAGTGTCAAAATCTCCGCCATGTATATCGTTTCCACTCTGAGACTGCACCAGATTTGAAGAAGACTGCAAAGAAGAGCAAAACTCCATGTTATGCTGTCTCTTTGGGCGATATTGTCTATTCTGAGGGTCCGCGCAATGCCAACTACCTTATGCCGATGATTAAGGAGGAGATGAGAGCCGAAAATATCGGTATGCCTATGTTCCAGACCATCGGAAACCATGACTGCGACTATGAGCCTGTGGCTATAGGCAAGCGCAACTCAACCCCTACAGTACGCCTTCAGCGTATGTTTGAGGCGACATTTGGACCTATCAACTACTCTTGGAATCGTGGCGATGTACATATTGTTTCGATGAACGATATTGTATATGACGACATTACAAACTTCAAGAAGTATCACGGCGACTTTACCAATGAGCAGGTTGAGTGGCTGAAGAGGGATTTGAGTTATGTTTCAAAGGATAAGATGGTTATCCTCTGCGTTCATATTCCGCTTGAACACCTACGCAAAAGCAGCAATGTTCAGGCTGTGCTCAAGATGCTCTCTGAGTTTGCTGAGTGTAAAATTATGTCCGGACACACCCACTACACCCGCAGGTTTACACACAAGAACGGCATCCATGAGTATATCCTCGGTGCTGCATCAGGTTGCTGGTGGTGGAGTAAGAATAACGGCGACGGAACACCTAACGGCTACGGACTCTTTGATATAGAGGGTGCAAAACTTGTTGACCATCAGTATAAGAGCACAGGTTATGACCTTGACTACCAACTTCGTCTCTATCGCGGAAATGCACAGTTTGGCGGTAAACACGAGCAGCCAACCCTACCTTTTGGCGCGGATAAAATCCTTGCAAATGTGTGGTTTGCAGACAAAGATTGGAAAATTGAACTCTATGAAGACGGAAAACTATCTGGTCAGATGACCAAAATGAAACCATCTCCTTTCCGTGGTGACGAACACCCATCACTTACATCAAGCAAAGATTGGTGGGCTATCGGTTATCATACAGGTGTTGTAGGTCGTGGCCACCGTAAAGGCAGCACACGCAAAAAACGAGATGGTGTTTCTCGTTACAGAATACGAAAGTGACGACGGAACGGGCAACGTTTCATTATACAACGTCGGCGTTGTTTCGAAGATCGAAAAACTC
>JAFWBN010000213.1 GCA_017507075.1 Alistipes sp.
CCGTTATTTGCTAAAGTTTGCCTTTACATTGTCTGTTGCACGGCGCAAAAGTTCTGCAGGACAACAGAGGGTAATTCGTACATATCTCTTTCCCTCGCTGCCGAAGATTCCACCTGGTGTGAGGAAGACATCGCATTTCTCCATAACCTCATCAGAGAAGTCATAGCAGTCGCCCTGATAATCCTCCGGTATCTCTGCCCAGATAAATAGTCCCGCCTGATTTGGCCGATAGTGGCAACCGAGTGCATCAAGTAGGGCAAATCCCTCCTTTTCACGCTCGCGATAGATTGCATTAAGCTCTGTAAACCACTCCTCGCCAAGCGATAGAGCTGTCTCTGCAGCTGCCTGAATAGGGTAGAACATACCTGAGTCCATGTTGGACTTGAAAGTCAGAATTGAGTCAATCCACTCCTTTTTGCCCACTATCACACCTACACGCCAACCTGCCATTGAGTGTCCTTTTGAGAGAGAGTTCATCTCCATCGCCACATCTTTTGCACCTGGCACAGAGAGAATACTCATCGGCTTGTCTGCGTTGCGGATAAAACTGTATGGGTTGTCGTGAATAATCAGAATATTGTGCTTTGCACCAAAGGCTATAATCTTCTCAAATAACTCGCGTGTCGGTGTTTTGCCCGTTGGCATGCCTGGGAAGTTGGCAAACATGATTTTTACACCCTCAACACCCTCTTTCTCAATAGCGTCAAAGTCTGGCATAAAATCATTTGCCTTGTTGAGCGCATAAGGCTGCATTATGCCGCCTGTCATGCTTACCGCAGCCTTGTATGCCGCGTAACCAGGATTTGGTACAAGCACCTTGTCGCCTGGGTTGATAAATGTCTGACAGATGTGCATAATACCCTCCTTGGAGCCGATAAGTGGCAATATTTCAGTGTTGTAATCAACCTCTACTCCATACCACTTCTGATACCAATCGGCAAAAGCCTTGCGAAGAATAGGCTCGCCCTTGAATGACATATACTTGTGAACATCTGGGCGCTGTGCCTCTTTGTAGAGACGCTCAATTACTGCTGGTGCAGGTGGAAGGTCTGGACTTCCCATTGCTAGCTTGATAATCTGACGACCTGTTGCCGCCTCAATCTCTGCAATCTCACGCAATCTGCGCGAAAAATAATACTCACCTGTGCCATCCATGCGATGCGCACGCTCAATAGTAACCTTATTCATAATTTTCGGAAATTTCTTTGTGCAAAGATAGAAAAAAAATAGTTACCTGCTATCAGATAACCATTTTTATAGTGAAATTTAGTATCCTTATTGCCATTAGAGACAATATGTGTGAGTTGTACGCAAATTTTGTAGGGATATTGGAGGTTTTAAGGAGATTAACGAGATTAGAGAGCGCGCAGCTACTCGCTAATAGCCGAGAAATCGTACGGCTCGATTGAATCCGCGTAATCTTTCCAACCATCGGCAGACTTGTAAGCATCCACCGACTCTGTAGGAACATAGATTTTACGGTCTGCAGCGTTGTCGTCAAAGGCAGACCAAGAGTCAAATCCTTCCCAATACGCTGTCGGTGGTGTTGTGCGCTCACAGAATACGCTTGTCAAACGAGAGCAATAAGAGTAAGACAGTCTTCCAATCTCAGTTACACTATCAGGGATAATAATGCTTGTCAAACCATCGCAATAATAGAAAGCACAATATCCAATCTTTTTTACGCTATTAGGAATAGTAATACTTGTCAAACCATCGCAATCATCGAAAGCATAATAACTAACCTTTGTTACGCTATTTGGAATAGTTATGCTTGTCAAACCTGAGCAACCATAGAAAGCATGA
>JAFWBN010000214.1 GCA_017507075.1 Alistipes sp.
GAACTAAAAGATGATGTACTATTGGTGCGCGCATCTGTTAAGGCTAAGGAGTCAGGCGAGTATTTTGTTGGTGCATGGCTTGTTGAGAGTAATCTTTATGCGCCACAGAGTAACTATACAGACTATACGGCGGATTATATAGATATACACGAAAATGTTATCCGTATAGCAGATAGTCTATATGGCGATACAAAAAAGATGATTGGACACTCTTTAGGCGTTGTGCTTAAGGGTGGTAGGGCAGACCATCTGTTTATAATGGAGCTAAATCCGGAGTGGAAAAAAGAGAATTGCCACCTTGTGATTTTTGTCTCTTCGGCTAAGGGTAGTGTTACAAATGTTGTCAAGACTCAATCCCTTACTTCGGGTGTTGAGTTTGAGTACGCAGAGTAGTTATGGAGAGAATAGCACTTTTTCCAGGCTCTTTTGACCCCTTTACAAGAGGGCATGAATCTCTTGTGGAGGGAGCATTGCGACTCTTTGATAGCGTGGTTATTGCCGTGGGCGAGAATCCGTCAAAGAGGGGGCTGCTTGCAGTTGAGAAGCGTATGGAGCTTATTGCAGAGCGATATAAGTCGGATAGTAGAGTAAAGGTGGCTTCATATAGCTGCCTTACGGGCGATTTTGCACGCCAAATCGGAGCTGTGGCGATGATTAGAGGTATTAGAAATACTACGGACTTTAATTTTGAACGCTCTATAGAGGCGACAAATCGTCGTCTCTTCCCTGAGATAACGACTTTGATGCTTGTAACACCTGATGAGTATGCGCATATATCGTCAAGCATCGTTAGAGAGCTCCTTAGTTTTGGACACGATGTGTCGGAGTTTATGCCTGAAGGAGTAGATATAAACAAGTATTTGACAAAATAAGAAACTATAGAATCATGCAATTTACAGCAGAAATGATTGCCGGACTTATCTCCGGAGAGGTTGTAGGCGATAAGAACAAGACCGTCTATACAGTATCTTCAATTGAGGATGGCAAAGAGGGAGGCTTGGCATATCTGTCAAATCCCAAATATGAGCAATTCCTCTATACAACAAAGTGCTCAATAGTCTTGGTTGACAAATCTTTTGAGCCCAAGCAGAGTGTTGCTGCCACTTTGATAAAGGTGGATAATGTTGGAGCTTGTGTACTTCAGTTGCTTCAGATGTACAACGCGATGAAACCACAGAAGAGCGGTATCTCTCCTCGCGCCTCAATATCCGAAAAGGCAAGCGTGGCAGCAGATTGTTATGTTGGCGATTTTGCCGTTATTGAGGATGGCGCAGTGGTGGAGAGTGGAGCTAAAATCTATCCACACTGCTATATTGGCGACAATGTAAAAGTGGGTAAAAATACCAAACTATATCCTCGCGTAACTATCTATGAGGGTTGTGCTGTGGGTAGTGGCTGTATTATTCATGCAGGAGCTGTAATTGGTGCTGATGGCTTTGGTTTTGCACCTAATGCTAATGGAGGCTTTGATAAGATTCCGCAACTTGGAAATGTTATTATCGGCGACAATGTAGAGATAGGTGCCAATACATGTATAGATAGAGCAAAGACCGACTCGACAATTATCGGTAATGGTGTGAAACTTGACAACCTTATTCAAATAGGTCATAATGTACAGATTGGCGAAAATACCGTATCATCTGCACAGACAGGTATCGCAGGTACATCAAAGGTCGGTAAAAACTGCTTCCTTGCAGGTCAGGTTGGTATTGCGGACCATATCACAGTGGGTAACTTTGTTAAAATCGGCTCTCAGTCGGGCATTGATAGAGATGTTCCAGATGGAGAGATTCGTTTCGGCTCTCCGGCACTAAAGGGTATGGGGTACTATCGTAGCTTTGCAATATTTAAGGAGCTACCTCAGATGGCAAAGACCTTGAGAAATGTTGAGAAAAAGGTTGCACAGCTTACAGAAGAGAAGTAGTATGAGAGTAATATTGGCTATTGTAGCCCTCTTTGCTGTCTCTTGTAGCAGTAATACGGGTCGATATATAATTGAGGGAACAACCTTTAATCAAGGCTATTACTACCTTAGCGATGGCCATAGAGTTGTCGATTCAGCCCTTATTGTAGATGGTAGATACCGCTTTGAAGGCGAGGTGGATAGTCTTGTGCCTATCCGTTATTTGGCAAGTACATCACTGCGTAATCCTATGGAGATAGCAAGGGTTACACAGGTGATTCTTGAGAGTGGTACAATCTCTGTTAGTGAGGATGATGATAGCCCTACAGGAGGTCTTATAGTTTCAGGTACAGATGGAAATGATGCATTGCGTCAGTTTACTTATGATGGCATGAAACTCAGAGCCGAAATGCGAGATACAAGAGATATGAAAGATAGAGAGGCTGTAATGAAAAGATATGATGCTCTTGTGGCAAAGGTTATCAGTAAAAATAGCTCAAACTATGCAGGAACACTGCTTTTGAGCATCAGCAAAGATCGTTTTTCAAATGAGCAGCGAGCAAAATTCTATAAAAAACTCTCGCCAGCAATGAAAAAGACCCTTGCAGCACAACAAGTATATGAACAACTAAATAAATAAAACTATGAAGAGAATTTTTGTAATTTTGGCAGTGGCTACAGCTTTAGTAAGCTGTAACTCACACAGAGTGGTAATCAGCGGAGATGTGCTTGGCGTAGAAGATGGAACAATCTATCTTACAGAGCCTACACGCAATGGCGCAGTTATCGACTCAACACTTATTTCAGGCGGTAAATTTGTCTTTAAGCTTGACGATGCAGCACCTGAGTTCTATGCAATCAAGAGCGCAGAGGGCGTAATTACAATGCTCTATACCGAGAGTGGTAAAATTACCGTTGCAGGAAATGTGGATAATAGCTCTGTAACCGTTACAGGAACAGCTGCAAATGAGGCTTTAGGTAAGTTTAATGAGGATATGACCCTCCTTAACCAGCGTTATGCTCAGGCTGCAGATGATAACCAGAGAGCTGAAATCAGAGCAGAGTATGACACTTTCCTTGATAGTACCGTGGAGAGCAATCTCGGCAATATCTTCGGTGTAAGCCTGTTTATCGACACAAAGGGCTATGAACTTAGCGCAGCAGAGATGATTGCAAAGCTTGAGTCTTTGAGTCAGGAGATGAAAGCCCTGCCTGTCGTAGCTCAAACTGTAGAAAAGTGCAACCGCAAGATGAGAACCGAGCCTAAGAGCGAGGGTAGCGATTTTGTACCTACATATATAAATATAGAGCAGCCAAATGTAGATGGACAGATGGTCTCTCTTCAGAGCATAGTTGAGAAGAAGGGTAATAAGTATGTACTTCTCGACTTCTGGGCATCATGGTGTGGTCCATGTATGGGCGAAATGCCATATCTTAAGGAGGCATACGCAAAATACCATAAGAAGGGCTTTGAGATTTACGGAGTATCATTTGACCGCAATGCGGATGCTTGGAAGGGTGCTATCAAGAAGCAGGGTATGCAGTGGGTAAATGTAAGCCTGCTTGAGAGCTTTAATAACCAGGCTGCTACAGACTATGTTGTAGAGAGCATCCCAACAAACTTCCTTATCGATTGCTCTAATGGCGAGATTATTGCCAAGAATTTGAGAGGTGAGGCTGTGTTGGAGAAGTTAGCAGACCTACTTTAATTTGTCTTTAATTTGTTGTGAAAACAGCACAACTACTTCCGCTAACAAAAAGTGCCGACAATGAGCAGTACGAAGAGTACAGCCCATCGTCGGCATTTTTGCCGAGCGTTGTATTTGCACTGTTTTGACAACAAATGGGTACTTTAATTTGGCGGAGGTTGAGCGCAAACAGAACAAACTAAGTTTCGCAGTTTTCGGATTTAGGAAAACCATCGTAGATGGTACGAGAAAAGATAGTCTTCTAAGGTCAAGCTTGCTTGAAACCGAAAGATAGACTATCTTTTATCGTAATAGCCGCAAGGCTATCCTAAATCCGCACACGCCCAAAAACGGAGTTTTTGCTGAAAGTTTTTGGTGCCGCTTTTTTCAAAAAGCGGCGGTACTTGGGCTGCTCTCGAAAAAGTGGTTATACTCTTACTTACTCTTCTTTAGGAGTGTTCTCGAATATATGGCGGGCGATTTCTGTGATGCTATGGATTCTTACGACCTCGATGCCTTCGATTTTCTTTTGAAATTTTGGGGTATATCCGGATATTATGATTCTCTCGAATCCGAGTCGTGCTGCTTCGGCGACCCTTTGTTCTGTGCGTGGTGCGGGGCGCACTTCGCCAGAGAGTCCTATTTCGCCAGCCAAGGCGACTCCGCTGCGTAGGGGTGTATCAAAATATGAGGATATTACAGCGGCTATAACTGCCACATCGAGTCCTGTATCTGAGACCTTAAAACCTCCGGCGAAGTTGAGAAAAACATCTTTTTGGAACATTTTAAGTCCCACTTTTTTCTCAAGCACAGCAAGGAGCATATTCATTCTACGCGAGTCGAAACCTGTTGTGTTGCGTTGAGGTGTTCCGTAAGCTGCTTGGCTTACAAGGGCTTGAACTTCAATAAGATAAGGTCTGATTCCATCGATTGAAGCACCTACAGCAATACCGCTAAGAGGCTCGCTATAGTGTGTCAGCAAAATCTCTGATGGGTTTTCTACGCATAAAAGACCTTTTGCAGTCATTTCAAAAACACCAATCTCAAAAGTAGCACCGAAACGGTTTTTTATACCTCTTAAAATCCTATATATGCTGTTATTATCGCCCTCGAATTGTAGAACTACATCGACGATGTGTTCAAGCACCTTTGGGCCTGCAATAGTACCCTCTTTGGTTATATGACCGATAATAAATATTGCCGTGCCTGTACTTTTAGCATACTTAAGCAGAGTTGCAGCACACTCTCTGATTTGTGTAATACTTCCTGGCGAAGAGTCTATGATAGACGAGGCCATGGTCTGTATAGAGTCTATGACAACAATATCTGGTCTTAGGGTGTCAATCTGAGCAACGATATTTTCAAGCAGTGTTTCGGCATATACTGTACAATTTTGATTTGCTATGCCTATACGGTCAGCTCTGAGTTTAATCTGCTCGGCACTCTCCTCGCCTGACACATATAGAGTTGTCATATTGTTGTCTGTCAGAGCAAGTTGAAGGGAGAGAGTAGATTTTCCGATACCCGGCTCGCCACCCAAAAGAATCAGTGAGCCTGGTACAATGCCGCCACCTAAGACTCTATTTACTTCGCTGTTTCCGGTGTCAATTCTTACGGTCTTACCACACTCTATATCTTGAATCTTTTGAGGTCTTGCCGCCTCGACATATCTACTTGCAACAAGAGCAGGCACAGAACTCTCTTTGGCTATAACCTCTTCAGCAAAGGAGTTCCACGCACCACAAGATGGACATTTACCCATCCATTTTGTAGTGTCGTAGCCGCACTCCCGACAGAAATAAGCCTTTTTTACCTTTGCCATTGTAAATCTCTAATGGAATAACTCTTTGTAAATATCGTTTCCGTTTGCGAACAACATCAACGCAAGAAGTAGGAATAGTCCGATATACTGAGCAATCTCAAGCACTTTATCGCTCACCTTGCGGCGTGTAATCATCTCCCAGAGTGTGAATAGTGTATGTCCACCATCAAGACCCGGAATAGGTATGATGTTCATAATGGCAAGAATTATAGACAAAAATGCCGTCATAGACCAGAAGGCAAACCAATCCCAAGTGCCTGGGAATATCTTGCCAATAGCTATAAATCCACCAACCTGCTTGTATAAACCTGTATCAGGCTTTACGATAAGTTTCAGCTGACTCCAATAGTTCTCTATAGTTCTTGCAGTTAGACGCGCGCCTGCAGGTATAGACTCAAGGAGCGAGAAACTCTTTGTTCTCATTGTATAAGGAAGAGCAGCAACAGAGACTCCGATTTTACCTTCGTTGTTTACGGGAACAAGGATTTTTAGTATTTCATTGCCGCGCACAACAGTAAGCTCTGCGCTCTTGCCAGCTCTCTGGCTTAAAAGTGGTGCATATTGAGCAAAATCGACCTCGTTAATGCCATCAATACCTACCACCTGGTCATTGGCTTTAAGACCTGCTTCTGTAGCCTCGCTGCTTAATACAGAGTCGATAATAAAAGGATATAGCACGGTGCAAAATCCACCAAATTCAGGCTTTTGACGCAGTGCGTTAACCTTGTCATACTCAATAGTTATGCTCTGAGGATTGCCATCTCGAACTATATCGACATTAAGGTCTTTTTCAGCCAAAATTATGCGCGAAAGGATAGATGCGCTATTTACCATCTGCTCTCCGTTTATGGCAACAATACCGTCGCCATCCACAAAGCCAAGTTGCTCACCATCAGCATTAAAAGCATATCCATATCCTGCATTAACATCCTCAACGGCAAGGTATCTCTCGCCCCAAGCATAGCTTATGCCGCAATAGATTATAAAGGCAAGAATTACATTCATCGTTACACCTGCAACAAGCACACAGAATCGCTGCCATGCCGGTTTTGAGCGAAACTCCCAAGGTTGAGGCTCTGCAGCAAGGTCTTTGCTGCTCTGGTTTTCATCAACCATACCCGCAATCTGGCAATAGCCACCTAAAGGTAGCCAACCCATGCCGTATTCGGTCTCTCCGCGGCGGAATTTGAATAGAGAAAATCCCCAATCAAAGAATATGTAGAACTTATCGACACGAATCTTAAAGAGTCGTGCTACGATAAAGTGTCCAAACTCGTGAACAGTTACAAGGAGTGTTAAACTTAAGAAAAATTGGATAATTCTGATTACTGTTTCCATTGTTTTATTCTGTTATTTTCAAATATTGTTGAGCTAAGCGACGAGACTCTATATCTGCCGCAGCATAATCTTCAAGTGTAGGGTTGCTGATAAATTGTGCATGCTCAAGAGCATACTCTATAGAGCGGACAATATCCAAATATCCGCACTTGTGGGCAAGGAAGGCTGCCACAGCCACCTCATTTGAGCCGTTCATTGTACAAGCTGCCGTTCCACCCCTTCGTAAAACATCATAGGCTATATCAAGAGCTGGATATTTTATCCTGTTTACCTCCTCAAATGTGAGTGTAGGGTTGTCGGCAAAGCTAAAATGTTCATCTCTGACAGCTCTGTTTGGATACATCAGCGCAAAGGATATCGGCATGTGCATATCAGGTGTTCCAAGCTGTGCCTTTATGGCTCCATCTTCAAACTCTACCATAGAGTGAACAACCGACTGTGGGTGTTGTATAACGGAGATTTTGTCGGCATCAAGACCAAATAACCACTTAGCCTCAATAACCTCAAAACCTTTGTTTACAAGCGTTGAGGAGTCGATAGTAATCTTTGCACCCATTGTCCACTGCGGATGCTTTAGTGCCTGCTCAGGAGTTACATCTTTGAGTGCCTCTATAGGTAAATCTCTCAGTGAACCACCACTGCATGTGATTATAAGCCTGCGCAGTGGAGAACGCTCACCTATGAGACATTGAAATATAGCAGAATGCTCAGAGTCTATCGGAAGAATAGGGGAGCGATACTGCTCCGCTAACTTCATCACCGTTTCACCTCCTACAACAAGAGTCTCCTTGTTGGCAAGAGCTATCTTTTTGGACCTCTTTATAGCCTCTACTGTCGGAATAAGACCGGCATAGCCCACAAGAGCATTTACTACAACATCAACATTTTGCTCCGCTGCAACCTGAGCTACAGCACTCTGACCGGCATATACTTTAATATCGGTGTCTGCAAGAGACTCTTTTAGAGGGGTGTAATATCTCTCGTCCGCAATAACAACGCTGTCTGCATTAAATTCAACTGCCTGCGCAGCGAGTCTCTTCCAATTGCTATGAGCTGTAAGGGTTACAATCTCAAATAGATTACTGTTTTCTCGAACTATATCGAGTGTCTGTTCGCCTATCGAGCCTGTTGAGCCGAGTAGGGCAATTCTCTGTCTCTCCATCTTTAGAACAGTATGTATGATTCAGGGTTAAGTGGATTTCCTCCCATCCACATCTCAAATTCAAATAACATCTCAGGATGCTCCTCTGTAGCCGAGTAGCCTATAACCTCGCCACTTGATACTCTCTGACCCTTTGTTATTATAGCATCAGATAGGTTGCGATATATGGATATAATTCCGTTGTCATGCTGTATAGTTACGCTGTTTCCATGCTCAGGCAACCAGTCTGTGCTGATAATAGTTCCATTGGCTATGGCGGTTATCTGAGATAGTGGCGAGCTGGTAATGCGAATACCATAGAGAGCATCTTTCGCATTAAATCTCTCTGTGATAATGCCGTCTATCGGCTTTAGAGCATTTATGCTGCTGCGATGTTGCGAGCCGGATGATACAAGAGTGTAGTTGCGGTCATCCTCCATCTGCCTACGAAATAGAGAGTCTATCTGCGAAGGAGGTACAATGCTCTTGTTGGATGATAAAGAGTCCGTTCTTACAGAACTTGTTGTAGGAGTCTTGCCATCCACAACAAGAATCCTGTTCTCGTTGTAGATTAACATGTCGTTCATCTTGCGCTCTAATGAATCAACCCTTATCAGATTGCGAATCAGCGTCTCTCGCGCACGACTCGCCTCTGTTCTGTAACCAGGCATCATGTCTAAGAGCGGAGTATATGCCACAAGGGTTAACAGAATAGCAAATATAATCGATATAAGTGCCACGCAACTCATAGTAAGACCCGCCGCCGAAAGGTGTGTGTACCACCTCTCTTTGCCACTCTCAGGCTCTACTACGCAAATCCTCTTTTTGCGAAAAAAACCGTGCCACCACGATATAATACTCTTAAAAAATCTCATATATGCACATATTTTTACAAAGGTACGAATTTATTTGTAAAATAACGCCAATTTCTATAAGAAATTGTGTGTGATGACTTATAACCAATCCGATTTGAACATTGTCTAAAAAAATATTACCTTTGTGGAAAATATAGTTAGATACTAAAAATGAAAGAGATTGTAATAGATAGCCTGTCCGATTTAGATAGTGTTGCCGAGGCTGTCCTCCAAACACTTAATGGCAGAAATGTTGTTGCCTTTTTTGCACCTATGGGCGCAGGAAAAACAACACTCATTAGCGCGATAATGGCTAAATTAGGCTCTGCAGATATAGTTACAAGCCCAACTTTTGCCCTTGTAAATCAATACTATACAGATGCAAAAGACGCAGTCTATCACTTCGACTTCTATCGCATCAATAACTTGTCCGAAGCCTTCGATATGGGCTATGAAGAGTATTTCTACTCAGGCTACTTATGCCTTGTCGAGTGGCCCGAAAAAATCGAACCCCTCCTGCCCGATGATACCATGGTGGTCAAGATTGAGATTTTGGGGGAGAGTGTGAGGAAGTTTATTTTGTCATAATAGCGGCACATTTGCTGCCGCAAACAAATTTGTTGTGAAAACAGCACAACTACTTCCGCTAACAAAAAGTGCCGACAATGAGCAGTACGCTTAGTACAGCCCATCGTCGGCATTTTTGCCGAGCGTTGTATTTGCACTATTTTGA
>JAFWBN010000215.1 GCA_017507075.1 Alistipes sp.
GGTGATGATAGAGCCTACCTTAATGGTGCGGCAGATATCCATGAGTCCTCTTTGGATTTGCAACAACAGGTGTGAGGTGTCTATCTTCAGGCGGCAAAAAGCGATACGGCACTGCGCGTTATAGATTGCAGTAATGCCGAGGGCGGTATGGATACTCCTGAAGGTATTTTTGCCCGTATTGAGGCTTGTATAGCTCCACTTTTGCAAAAATTATAACCACTACCCATGCAGTTATCACTATTGAGAAATCGTAGAGTTTTTCGACTCCTGACCCACTTCTGTCGAATAGTTGTCGCCCTGACTTTTGTCTTTTCAGGCGCGGTAAAGGCTATTGACCCGTGGGGTACGGCACTCAATGTGAGTAACTATTTGGTAACATACGGCGTGGAGTTCTTAAGACCTCTTGTTATGCCATTTTCAATATGGCTCTGTGGAGCAGAGCTTATGATGGGCTGCATGCTGCTCTTTAAGGTAAGAATCCGTATGTGTTCAACCTTCGCCTGTGCCTCAATGATATTTTTTACAGTGCTAACTTTTCTTAGCGCAACATTTATCCCCGTTGAGGACTGCGGATGTTTTGGCGAGGTGGTAAAACTTACCCCGTGGCAGACATTTTTGAAAAATTTGGTGCTGCTGCCAATGATAATGATAGTCTGGTGGAGATATAGATCCGATAGAATGTTTGCCTTTTCGCGCAAAGAGTTCTCGCTGGCTCTCCTCTTCTGTGTTTTCAGTATGGGCGTGGGTGTATATTGCTATCTGCACCTGCCACCTATCGACTTGCTGCCTTATAAAGAGGGTACAAATATAGCCCAAGCTATGGATGAAGCTAAAAACCGCCAAACCGACAGCGAGGTGGTGCTTGTCTATCGTAACCGTCGCACGGGCAGACTCCGCGAGTTTAGTATTAACGACAAGGCGTGGCAGAACGAAAGCCGCTGGGAGTGGGTCGAAACCCGTGTCTCAGACCATATTGCAGATAGGGTAGAGCCGATGATTCTTGAGTTTTCAATCTCTGATGAGCGAGGCGAAGTTACAGACTCTCTGCTCTCAATTAAGGGAAACCTATATATCCTCTGCGTTACAAATTCTAAAAAAATAGGCAAATCTTGCAGACAAAACCTCGGCTATGTGGTAGATAAAGCCCATGCCGAAAATGCCGCCGTAATATGTCTTACTCCGGAGCCTATCACCGAACCAACATATCATCAGTTCTCTGATAACCACCCTGTTAAGTGTTATAACATCGACTCTAAAACTATGAAAACCATGCTTCGCGCAAATACGGGTTTGGTTGTTTTGACGGATGGTATAGTAACAGAGAAGGCTAATTGTAGAGATATTAGTCGTTAATTTGTCGTTAATTTGTCGTGATAGTGGCACATTTCCATCGGCTAACTAAAAATTCAACAAAGGGCAGTACGAAGAGTACAGCCCTTCGTTGTCTTTTTAGCCGAGCCTTGTAAATGCACCACTCTGACGACAAATTGGGTACTATAATTTAGCGGAGGGGTACTTTAATTTTGGCGCGCGTCCCTAAGGACCTTAGAGACTTTAGAGTCCTTAGAGACACTAAGGTCAGCGCGCGGAGTTGCGCCGACCTAATCTGTGCGAAAGGTAGTTCGCTCTATTTTTAGCACTCCACAGCACTCTCAACAGATACTATTGAGATTTCGTGAGACACGGGGGCTATGCGTCTGAGCATTTGCAGCATACCGCAATATTTCTCGGTTGTAAGGCGTACCGCACGGCTGACCTTTGATTGCTCGGCAATCTTGCTACACTCAATACGATACAAGATGTTAAAAGCGCGATATACACTACTTGCCATAACCTGCTCAGTATCAAGCTCTCCAGAGACTTCAATGCTGATACTCTTAGGGCAGATATGCTCTTTGTCGAGTATGCCTTTGAGTGTTAGTGCAGCGCAGTTGCCCGTAGCGTAGAGCAGCAACTCTTTAGGATTCATAGCCTCAATTTTCTTCTCTGCAGTGCTTATCTTGCACTTGCCATCCATCTGAATTGTAATTTGTACTCTCATAGCAAAATGGTTTTCTGTAACACGGAGCAAATACTATTCCAAACTGCTTATGATTTTTTTGGCGACATTTTCCTAAAGGAAAATTAGGAAATGTTATGCCAAATTGTTACCTTTGCACAAATTGTATAGCTATGTTAAGAAAGTTTATGATAGTTGTTGCCTTTGCGTTGGGCAGTTTTGTCAGCGTTAAGGCTATCACCCCTCCTGTTGAGGAGTTAGATTTGGCGCGTGCAAAAAGCCTGCTTGAGCATGGTCGTTGGAGTGATGCAAATACGGCCTATAAGCGTCTTATGGAGAGTGTCTCTACAGAGGATGTTGCGACAGTAGAGCAGATTGAGTATGCACTTACTGTATGTGCGGCAAAACTTCATGATAATATTGCCGAGCAGCGCATGAAACTCTTTTTAATGCGTTATCCTGGCTCTGTGCATGCTACGGATATCCGTTTTTTGCTTGCGTTGCACTATTGTGAGCAAGAGGAGTTTGAGAAGGCTAAGGCTCAGTTTGCGGGTGTTCACTACAATGCTCTAACCCGTGAGGACCGTGAGAAATATGATGTGCGCATGGGTTACATTGAGTTTTTGGATGGCAATTTGGATAGCGCATACGAATATTTTGAGCGAGTACCTTCATATAGTCAATATGCTGACCATGCAACCTACTATAAGGCGTATATCCACTACACTGATGGCGAGTATGACAAGGCATATAAGGGCTTTATATCACTTAGCGACAGTGAAGCTTACTCAAAGGTTGTGCCTTTCTACCTTTTGCAGCTTGAGTTTGACCGCGGCAATTATAAATATGTCAGAGATAACTGCGACGAGCTGTTAGGGAAGGCCGCAGAGGCTGAGAAGGGTGCTATATTGCGTATGGCGGCAGAGTCGTGGTATCGCTGTGAGGACTATCAAAAGACTCTGCAGTATATCACAGCTTACAAAAATGGAGGTGGTAAGATGGGTAGAGAGGAGAACTATATGCTCGGCTATGCTACCTACCGCATGACAGATTATGCGGGGGCTATACAGATTCTGAAGAGTGTCTGCAATGGTACAGACGATATTGCACAAAACGCCTCATATCACCTTGCAGACTGCTATATCCGTTTGGGCGATAAGCGTAACTCTATCAACGCTTTTGCTATGGCGGCAGATGAGAGGTATAATAATGATATTGCTGAGGATGCGCTCTTCAACTACGGTAAGTTGCTCTTTGAGACAGGAGGTGGAACTTTCAATGGCTCAATCAATGTGCTTACCCGCTATGTTACCCGCTATCCGGACTCTCCGCGTGCTTCAGAGGCTAAAGAGTTGCTTATTGCGGCGTACTATAACTCTAAGGACTACGATATGGCGTATGATGCAATCCGCTCCTTCCCAAATCCTGATGGTAGTATGCGTACAGCACTGCAGAAGATAGCCTACTTTAAGGGTATCAAGGCATTTAAGGCAGGCGATGACGCAACAGCTAAACGCTCTATAGCAGAGGCTCTGGAGGTTGGCGTGAGTCCTAAGTACAACGCTTTGTGTGCTTTCTGGTTGGGCGAGATAGCATACCGCGGAGGAGATTATCCTGAGGCTTTGAAGCAGTATAACTACTATCTTAAGCGCGCACCTCGTACTGCCAATGAGTACAAAATGGCACTCTATAATCTCGGTTATACACATATCGCTTTGGGTGATGCTCCTGCTGCACAACGCTCTTTGGAGGGCTTTATTTGGCTATATAAGAGCAGAGATAGCTATAGAGCAGATGGTTTTAACCGTCTTGCAGATGTGCAGTATTTGCAGCGCAACTATAACGATGCAGTCAAGAACTACGAGAACGCTGTGGCACTGAATACCGAGCAGAGCCACTACGCACGCTATCGTAGAGCAATGTCGCTTGGCTTGCTTGGTAAGGAGAGTACAAAGATTGACGCACTGAAACGCATAATTACAGCCGCAGATGGCGACTATGTTGATGATGCTTCATACGAGCTTGGTCGTACACACCTTGCCGCAGAGCGTTATAGTGCGGGAGCAGAGGTGCTTGAGACCCTGCTTAAAAACTATCCTACAACGCCTTATAACACTGCCGCGATGCTTGACTTGGGCTTGGCGTACTTCAATATGGGCAATACAGAACGCTCTTTGGAGTGTTATGACAAGATTATTGCCACCTCTCCGCAGTCTCAGGCAGCAAAGGATGCCATGCAGTCTGTGCGTGAGATATATGTCTCTCGAGGCGATGTAAACTCATATTTCGCTTATGCCGAGAAGACGGGCGTAGAGTGCGATTTAAGCGTTGTTACCCGCGACTCACTGAGCTATCGTTCTGCTGAGCAGATATATTTGGCTGGTAAAAATAGAGAGTCTATACCTCACTTTGAGGAGTATATCGCAAGCTACCCTAAGGGTTACTATATCGACGATGCGCTCTTCTGCCTTTCGGATAGTTATCTTAAGTGCGACTCGCTTGATAGAGCATTGGAGAGCATGAAACTACTTGCAGACCGTCCAAATAATCGCTATACGGTACCTGTGCTTGAGAAGTTGGGTAGTGCAACCTTTGATAAGGGGATGTACTCGGAGGCGGCATCTGCTTATCGCCGTCTATATGACCTATCGCCTCAAACAGAGCAACGACTCTCATCCTCAAAGCGTTATGTGGATGCGGTTATGGCAGAGAATATAGATGAGCAGATATTTGCAATGGCGGAGGATGTCGATTCTCTGATAGATGTAGAGCAGTCGGCTCGCCGCAAGGCACTCTTTGGTAAGGGTCGTGTACTCTCTAATAGGGATAAGCAGAGCCAGGCACTTGCTATCTTTGAGACTTTGAGTAGTGATAAGAGTGATGTCGCCGGTGCAGAGTCTGCATATCGTATTATATGCCATCACTTCCAGAAAGGCGACCATGCAAAGGCAGAGCAGCTTGTCTATGACCTTGCCGAGAGTAAAACTCCTCATACATACTATTTGGGTCGCTCATTTATAATTTTGGGAGATATTTACGCAGCCAAAGGTGATACCTTCCAGGCTCGTGCAACATATCAGAGTATTATTGATGGTTACTCTCCTGCTGATGACGGTGTTGTGGCAGAGGCTAAGGAGCGAATCGCAAAATTGTTATAGTTAGTTCTGTAAATTGGTAATCATGAGAAGATTTTTATTTTCAATACTATCGTTGTCATTTGCTTTAGTAGCAACAGCACAAGTACATAGAGAGGTTGAGGTTACAAAACAGTACGCTCCGGCCCTGCAGCAGTCGCGTAAACTTACAATTGTTCCAGGAGAGGTAGATACGGTAACAATTCGCCCGGAGATAGACTATACTATCACTCCAAAGGCATTTTCGGCAGCCTTTACTACCGAAAAATTCCGCCCAGCCTCTGTAACCTATTGGGAGTATGCCCGTAAGTATCCGTTCTATCTCAAGGCAGGCGTGGGCTACCCTATAGCCTCAGAACTTGACTTTTATGCAACTACCCAGAGGGCAGATGTGGGCTACCTTACAGCCTTTGTAAACCATGTAGGTCGTTTCTCGCCAATCAAGGTTGCGGATGCAGATGGGAGCATACTGAAAAACAACTCCAACCAGATGGTTAACCGCGTAGGTCTTGGTGGCGGTAAGTATTTCGGTAAATATACCCTTGATGGTATATTGGGCTATAATGCGAGCATGTATAACCGCTATGCTTATACACCCTCTGAGAGATTTGATACCCCTGAGAAGGTCGATTTTGAGACTATGGGTATAGATTTGTCCTTCGGAGATCAATTTGCCGACCTTACAAAACTAAACTTCTCAGTCTATCTCTCTGCCGATTTTTATAATGATAAATCTGAGCAGTTTGGTTTCTTTAATCCAAATGACCTTGTGTCGGATATGAAACTGCAGCAGATGAATTTTGATGCAGGGGTAAAGTTTGCTAAAAGTATCGGTCAGAAGTGCGATTTGTCGGCAACTGTAGGCTATCAAGGATATTATGGCATGCAGAAGATGGCAGACTATAGTAACACTATGGTAACAGCCTCACTGCTCTTTGGTTATCATACTCCTTCGCTCTTTGAACTTAAGGTAGGGCTCTCTTATACATACGATAACCTTGCTTTGGCTCATCAAAAGAGTGTAAGCCATCTGCTACCATATCTCTATTTGGGCTTTGATATAGGTAGTGGCGTCTTTGTTCCATATCTTGAGGTTGATGGCAAGGTCGAGAATAATAGTTACTGCTCTTTGCAACAACGAAATCCGTATATCGCCATTATGGGTTATGAGTCGCTTCCTGTAGCAAGTACAAATCTTGCCCTCCCAAATACTACAGAGTATAACGCCCGTCTTGGTTTTATGGGTCAGATAAATAGCGGGAAACTATCTTATCGTCTCTATGCCAATATTGCCGTTGCGCAGAATGCTCTGTATTGGTATAATGTCGATAGAGCCTTTTTTGCGGCAAAAACTGCACGACTTGATACATGGTCTGTCAATGCAGCTGTGGAGTATAAGCCAATCTCTTCACTCCTTATTACAGCAAGTGCTAAGGGCATGCTATATAAAAAGTATGCAAATGTAGAGATTGCTCGCCCTAATCTTGAGGCAGATTTGGCTGTGCGTTATGTTCATCGTAAGTTTGCTGTCGGACTTAATGCGGCACTTGTCAGCTCTACAAAGTGGAGCGTTGTTACATCCGATAGTCAAAGCACAACAGCAGCACACGATATCTCTACGGCAACTACTAAGAGTTTTGGTACTTATATAGATTTGGGACTTAGTGCCGATTGGTTTGTCTCTAAGCAGTGTACGCTCTTTATTGAGGGTCGAAATCTCACAAACTCAAATATATATCGCTGGGCATTCTATAGAGAGTACGGTATTGGCTGTTTAGTAGGTTTCAAAGTTCAGTTCTAATGACACAGAGTGTATATACAGTAGAGTTTCTGTGGAGCAGAACGGTGTGGATAATAACTTCACTCTATTTTCTGTTTGCTGTTACACTGATTTCACTGTTGATATACACTATGGTAATAGGTGGTGTTGTGGCAGGCATTATTGGGCTTGTAATAGCACTGCCTATATTGTTGGGTATTCTTATATATTGTGAGGGTTACTCTCCTCAAAGACTTGAATTGTGGAGTGATAGGGTGGTTATACTTAGACGATATGACAGCATAACCATTTATCGAGACGATATACTCTCTATAACAGCACTCGCTTCAAAAGATTTGAGGGGAATATACAATATTGGAGGCTGTGGCGGATTGTTTGGCTACTTTGGGAGTTTTACAAATAGAGGATTGGGTCAGTTCAGTATGTATGCAACAGAGATGAGAAATCTCTTTCTTGTCAGATTAAAAAGTGGTAAAAAGGTGGTTATAAACTGCTCAGAACCTAAAAAAATAGAGAGTTTTATTGCCGTTTCTGAATAGTTTTATAACTTTGTGCCATATTATAAAAAGCTATGAAATCGTTTTCAACAGTTAAGCAGTTACGAGAGGCTCTTGAGCCATTGCGTGGTGGTCGTATAGGCTTTGTTCCGACAATGGGAGCACTGCATAATGGCCATATCTCCCTTGCCAAGCGCGCAAGAGAGGAGTGTGATACTGTGGTTGTCAGCGTCTTTGTCAACCCTACACAGTTTAATGATAAAAACGACCTTAAAAATTACCCTCGCACCCCTGAGGCTGATGCAGCAATACTTCAGGCTGCTGGTGTAGATTATGTCCTCTTCCCAAGCGTTGAGGAGATTTATCCGGAGCCTGATACTCGTGTGTTTGACTTCGGTTTGGTGGATAAGGTTATGGAGGGCGCAACTCGCCCGGGACACTTTAACGGTGTGGCGCAGGTTGTCAGCCGACTCTTTGCTATTGTGGAGCCAAATAGGGCATACTTTGGCGAGAAGGATTTTCAGCAGATTGCAGTTATCCGCGCAATGATAGCGCAACTCTCTATAGATGTGGAGATTGTTGACTGCCCAATTATAAGAGATATGGACGGCCTTGCACTATCTTCTCGTAATACACTTCTTACCCCGGAGCATCGTGCTGCAGCACCACATATATATAAAACCCTCTCTGCAGCTGTTGAGAAGGTTGGACTTTTGACCCCTGCAGCTCTTACAGAGTGGGTTGTGTCAGAGGTAAACTCAAATCCGTTGCTTAAGGTTATCTATTTTCAGGCTGTTGATGCTCTGACTCTGCAGCAGGTTGAGTCTTGGGATGCCTCAGAGCGTATTCAGGGCTGTATAGCAGTTCAGGCTGGCGAGATTAGACTTATAGACAATATTAAACTCAAATAGTGAAGAGATGACAATCGAGGTACTCAAATCGAAGATTCATAGAGTAACTGTTACCGAGGCAAATGTCGATTATGTCGGCAGTATAACTATCGATAGTGAGCTTCTTGAGGCTGCAAATATCATTGTAGGCGAGAAGGTTCAGGTTGTAAATGTAACCAACGGAGAGCGTCTTGAGACCTATGCTATTGCAGGCAAGGCGGGCAGTGGTGTTATCTGCCTCAATGGTGCGGCAGCTCATAAAGCATCTGTAGGCGATGTGATTATCATTATCTCCTACGCCTCTATGGATTTTGAGGAGGCAAAGAACTTTAAGCCGTGGGTAATATTCCCTCAGACGGCTACCAATACACTTGTAAAATAATGGATGTCCTACTCTCAATACTTGCGCTGCTGTTTATCATTATCGGCATTATAGGCTGCATAGTACCTATTCTTCCGGGTGTGGCACTTGCCTATGTGGGCTATCTGTGCTGCTATTTTTGTTCTTTTTCGCAAATCTCAACTACGGCAGTATGGGTATATCTGGCTCTTACAATAGCAGTATCGGTGTTGGATTATATACTACCGGCATATATGACAAAACTATCCGGCGGCAGCAAAGCCGGTCAGCGTGGAGCTACGGCCGGTCTTATTGCGGGTATGTTGTTGGGCAGTATTGTGGGTGCTATTATAGGCCCTTTTGTGGGTGCTGTTGTAGGAGAGTTGATAAACGATGGCAAAGATACCTCGCGTGCTATTAAGGTAGGTATTGGCTCATTTTTCTCCTTCCTTGTAGGCACGGGACTGAAGGTTATACTGAGTTTTGTGATGCTACTATCCGTGTTTGGGGATATACTTCCGGTTATAAGGGATTGGTTTGTAAATCTATTCTAAAATCAAATATTATGAAACAGTTAAGGTTAATTTTGATGGCAGTGGCAATCTTTACACTGTCATCCTGTTCGGAGTATAGTTACCAGAAGGTATCTGGCGATGCACTGAATACCCGCATCTATACTTTGGACAATGGACTGAAGGTCTATCTGTCTGTAAATAAGGAGCAACCCAGAGTCCAGACTATCATTTCTGTTCGCGTGGGAGCGAAAAATGACCCTGTCGAGACTACAGGTCTTGCACACTACTTTGAACATCTGATGTTTAAGGGTACAGATAAGTTTGGAACAAGCGATTATCAGACCGAAAAGCCGTTGCTTGATGAGATTGAGCAACTTTTTGAACTCTATCGTACTACAACAGATGAGAAGGAGCGTAAAAAGATATATGCAGATATAGACCGCGTATCTCAAGAGGCTTCTAAGTATGCAATCCCAAATGAGTACGACAAACTTATACAGAGTATCGGTGGCGATGGCTGTAACGCATGGACCTCGTATGATGAGACAAGCTATATGTCCGAGATTCCGTCAAATCAGATTGAAAATTGGGCAAAAATAGAGTCTGAAAGATTTAAGAACTCCGTTATTCGTGGTTTCCATACCGAGCTTGAGACTGTTTATGAGGAGTATAATATGAGCCTTACTCGTGATAACAATAAGGTTATAGATAAATTCCTCAATCTTATGATGCCAAACCATCCATACGGTCAGCACTCTGTTCTGGGTAAGCAGGATCACCTTAAGAATCCATCTATTACCAATATCAAGAACTACTATAAGACCTACTATGTGCCAAATAATATGGCAGTATGTATGTCCGGAGACTTTGACCCCGATGAGGTTATCAAAATTATTGACTCCTATTTTGGTGATATGACCCCAAATGAGCAGTTGCCTCAAGGCGTTGATGGTAGTATCAGCCCCGTTACTGAGCCTCGTCATGCTGAGGTGTGGGGTCTTGAGAGCGAGATGCTATTTGCAGGCTGGCTTACAGGCTCAGCTACAAGCGATGATGCACTGATGCTTGAGATTGTACCTTCAATTTTGAGTAACGCATATTGCGGTATTATCGACCAAAACCTTATCCAAACACAGAAGGTCCTCTATGCCGGAGCCTCTGGCGACCAACTATCAGATGCAGGCTTTATGATGCTTATGGGTATGCCTAAGCAGGGTCAAACCCTTGAGCAGGTTGAGGCGTTGCTCCTTGAGAGTGTAGAGACTCTTAAGCGTGGTGATTTTGACGAGAGTATTCTGAGTGCTATTATAGCCAACTATAAGCGCGACCTTATGACCTCTTATGAGGATAACTTCAGCCGTTGCTACTCTATGGCACTCTCATTTATCAATGGCAGCAGTTGGGAAGATGTTGTAACAACTATTGATAGGGTAGGTGCAATTACAAAGGCCGATGTTGTGGCATGGGCAAATGAGAAACTTACTGCAGATGCACTTGTTACAGTCTATAAGCGTCAGGGCGAGGATAAAAATCAGAAGAAGATTGAAAAACCTCAAATTACACCTATCGCTACAAATCGAGATAGTCAGTCCGAGTTCCTTGAGACTGTAGCCTCTTCAGAGGTTACTCCTATTGAACCACAATTTACCGATTTTGAGCGCGATATGGATATTCTGACAATGGATAACGGCGTGGAGTTGCTCTATAAGGAGAACCAAACAAACGGACGCTTTGAACTTATCTATCTCTATGATTTTGGTACAGAGTCAGATCCTGCACTCTCTATTGTGGGCAGATATATGTCAATGCTCGGTACTGCAGATAAGTCGCTTAAACAGATGCAGCTTGAGCAGTATAATATCGCTTGTGATATCTCACTTTCGCCATCAAGAAATAACCTTTATGTAACTATCTCAGGTCTTGCAGAGAATATGGCAGCAGCTATGGCTCTTGCAGAGGAGTATCTGTCAAATGTTCAGGGCGATGATGCTGTGCTGTCAGAAATTAAGCGTGATATACTTAAGGAGCGAGAGAATAATAAAGCCAATCAGCGTGCAAACTACTCGGCTCTCCAGCGTTACGCAACCTATGGTAGCGACTATGTTGAGCGTACAACCCTCTCAAATGAGGAGCTTGAGGCACTTACCTCTGATGAACTTATACAAAAGATTCACAACCTCAAAAACTATCAGCACCGTATCCTCTACTACGGTCCTCAGAGCAAAAAGAGCCTTGTTGGTATGCTGAATAAATACCACGCTGTAGCAGAGAATTTGATACCTGTAGAGTATAAGAGTACCCCAAACCTCCCTGTTACCGAGCCGAAGGTTATCTTCGCACAGTACGATGCAAAGC
The DNA here is from genome assembly GCA_017507075.1 of Alistipes sp. Taxonomy (GTDB): domain Bacteria; phylum Bacteroidota; class Bacteroidia; order Bacteroidales; family Rikenellaceae; genus Alistipes. The sequence continues at coordinate 11,511 of JAFWBN010000215.1, forward strand.
AGATTTACTATATGCAATATACCTGCGGAAATGATATGTTCGATGTTACTCTTGACCCTGTTGTGCGCCTCTATAACGAGTATTTCAGTGGCGGTATGAACGCCATTGTCTTTCAGGAGATGCGTGAGGCACGAGGTCTTGCATACTCATCTTATGCATACCTCGGTCAGGGCGTAACTTGCACAGAACCGTACTACTTCTACGCATTTATCGCTACACAGAACGACAAGATGCAGCAGGCAGTCGAGGCTTTCGATGAGATTATCGAAAATATGCCTCAGTCCGAAAACGCATTCGAACTGACAAAGCAGGGCATACTTACAAACCTCGGAACAGCCCGTACAACCAAGATGGATGTGCTGTGGAAATATATCGGCGATATGCGCTTTGGAATTACAGACTTTAATCGCACCGAGGCAGTCTATAATGGCATTAAAAATATGACTCTTGACGATGTTGTAGCCTTCCAACAGAGCCATATCAAGGGCCGCGACTACCTCTACTGCATCCTCGGCGATAAAAAAGATGTAGATATGAACTACCTCAAAACACTTGGTAAAATAGAGTTTGTAAATCAGAGGGATATATTTGGCTACTAATATTTACCTAAATTTGCTGTGATAGTGGCACATTTGCTGCCGCAAACAAATTTGTTGTGAAAACAGCACAACTACTTCCGCTAACAAAAAGTGCCGACAATGAGCAGTACGCTTAGTACAGCCCATCGTCGGCATTTTTGCCGAGCGTTGTATTTGCACTATTTTGA
>JAFWBN010000216.1 GCA_017507075.1 Alistipes sp.
AGATGGTACAAAGAAAATAGTCCTTAGAGGTCGAGCTTGCTCGAAAACTCTGAAGGACTATTTTGTTTGTAATAGCCGCAAGGCTATCCTAAATCCGCATCAGCACAAGAGAAACGCAGTTTCTCCGAAAGCTTTTTGCACGCAGGAGTAGCTTTCATCTTTCTTGCAAGATTATTTGTGAGTTGTTTTTAGGAGTTTGTTGTGCGAACTCTGCAGACTAATAGTTGGCACTATTAGGCAAAGAGGTCGTGCAACAAGAACTAAAAACAGTTGTAAAGAACGCAGCAAGAAAGATGAAAACTACTCCTATGCTTTTTCTCGAAAAAGCGGGCAGTTGTCGGGCTGTTGTAGTAATTGAGTTATCTGGTTAGTTCGTCGAGAGGGATATTTTCTCGCATAATAAACGCTTTTGGGAAGGAGCGTTTGATTTTTTCGAGTAGTATAAGAGCCTCTTCTTGGGTTGTGCAGTTTCCTGCGGTAACTTTGAAGTATGGATTTTCGTATGTTATGTATGTTGGTTGGTTAGGCATTTTTACGGCGAGGGTGTCGCGCGCTGCCAGAGCGTCTGTGCGTGCGCTATGGGAGTTGCTCATAAAAATCATAATCCTATAGCCATTTACTGCGCTTTGGTTCTTTAGTGATGCGCGAGCAGCAAGTGTAGCGGCGTCGTCGTGCTCTACAATCTGCACGGTTGCGTTATTTGTTGTCAGCGAATCAATCTTTACGGGAGAGGCGAGGTGCTTCTTAAAGGATTGTAGTGTTTGTGCAGATGCAACCCAAAATAGGGCAGATGTTATCAGAACTAAAATTGCGGTCTTTCTCATTTGTAGCCGAGTTTGTTAAGTATGGTATTTACGGGTGTTCTACCCACCTCGATATTGTGTTTTTTGCCCATCATCTCTACAGAGGCTTTGAAGGCGACATCTACTCCGCTATAGTTTTTGTCTTTAACGCGGAGCATGAGAGATATTACCTTCAGAGGGCTGTGAACTGTAATCTCAAGCGGTATTGCTATTGACGATACAGCCTTTTTAGGCAGAGTTACAGGCTGCTGAAGTTTCGCATAAGCGGTCAGAGTGCCGTCTATATAAATTTCGCCCTCGCCATGGTGTAGGGTTGGCTGGCGGGAGGTCATGTTATTTACTCTCAGCTTTATAATCCAACCACCAGATGGGGAGGTTGAAATACCCTCTAAGGACTCTACAAGAACTTTGTATCTCAGCTGCTCACTGATTTTACTTGTAGAGCAACCTGCTAAGATAACGGCTGCCAGAGTGTATATGACGAGTGTTTTTATAAATCTTTTCATGGTTTTTTTGCTATGTAAATTTGTGCAATTCCAAAACTTTGACTTCGGCGAACTATATCGGTAAAGCCTGCATTGCTGAGCATTTGTGAGAATAACTCAGGAGACGGAAAACTGTCAACCGAAGAGGGCAGATATTCGTAGGCACTGCGATTTTTGGATATCAGTCCGCCAATCCACGGCAGAATATTGTGTGAGTATATGCGGTATATCCAACCAATAAATCTGTTTTTCGGATTTGAGAACTCAAGGATTATAAGGTGCCCGCCACAGCGTATAACCCTCTTTAGCTCCTCTATGCATGCCTCTTTGTTCTCGAAATTGCGGATTCCGAAGGCTATTGTTACTGCATCAACACTCTCAGATTGCATCTCAAGGTGCTCTGCATTACCCTCCATAAGGGTTATCCTATTTTCAAGCCCCTGTTTGTTGACCTTTGCTCGTGCAACTTCGAGCATCTGCACAGAGAGGTCTATACCGCAGATTGTAGAGTCTTTAATCTTTCGAGCCATGGCTATTGCTAAGTCTGCAGTACCTGTGGCAACATCCAAAATCTGTTTTGCACCCACTTTGCGAATAGCTTTGACAACTCTTTGTCGCCACAATTTGTCTATTGACAGCGATAGTATATGGTTAAGACTATCGTATGTCGGAGCGATGTCGTTAAACATCTCCCTAACATTTTCGGTCTTTGGTTTTATCTCACTCATCAAATTACCCCTCCCTGTAGTAGGTTTTACTCAAATTTAACAGCCTCAGACGGCTTTATGCGCGCTACAATGCTCGTTGCAGCAAATGTAAGAGCAAGTATTGCGACTGCAAAGATAATATTTATTGTCAAAAATTCGATAACTCCGATGGATACGGGTACTTCGCTGACAAAATAGGCACTCTTGTCGAGTTTTATTGCGCCTGTAAACTTTTGGATAACAATCAAAATAATTGCCGCAATATTACCTATAGTAACACCTTTGATTACAATCTTTGCAGCCATATTGGCAAATATCTGCCTTATGGAGTTGTTGTTCATGCCCAAACTCTTCAGTATGCCTACCATGCGAGTCCTCTCAAAGACCATTATAAGCATGGCTGTAATCATGTTGAATAGGGCGACAATAAACATTATCACAATTATAACGACAGCATTGATGTCGTGAGTATCTATCCATGCAAAAATTGTAGCGTATAACTCCCTGCTTGAAATGGCTGCGATATTTTCGGTGCCTTGATACTGATTAAAGAGTAGGTCGTTTATAATATCTGTTGTATATGACGCATGCTTAGGCTCGGATACTCTTATCTCAAAACCCGATACAGTCGAGTAATCCCAACCATTTATACGCTGCACATTTCTAATGTCGGTAAAGGCGATATTTGAGGTGTTGTCAATTGGTGGGCTGTATATGCCTGAGACCTTGAAAATGGTTGGGCGAATTGAACTTTTACCCTCTGTGGTAATAATCTCGACACGCTCTCCAATGCCTACTCCTAACCGTGTAGCAACCGATTTTGGAAGAAGAATATCCCTATTTCTGGTATCTCCTATCTCAGGCAGTGTTCCTGAAGTTAGACACTCTGTGATAACACTATTTTCGGGGATTGTGGCAACTCCTTTAAGAATTATGCCGGATGCAGCCTTTTCAGAGCGTACAACACACCCTCTGAGCGCATATTCATCAATGCTCTCTATACCTTGTGCGGATGAAAATATAGTGTTCAGATTGTCGCTTTTGGAGATGGGGTTTGCCTCTGCTCCATATAGAGAGGAGAGGTCGGTAACAACAATATCTGCCGATATATCGCGCAATGTTGCGCCTATTTTCTCTCCAAAGCCGGCAACAACAGCCACCGTAATAGCCATTACCGCAATACTTACAGCCACAGCTGCCGTAGCAAGACGAACCATCGTGCTTTGGGTTGATGTGGTTGTCTGAGCGGTCTTTTGGGCTATAAGTAGTGGCAGATTCATGGTCTAATATGGAGTTTTATCCTCTTTCTCTTCCCAAGCCTTGAAACCCTCAAGAGCCTTGTCTCTCATAAAGTTGATGCAAGGTATAGAACGCTCTGAGTAGTCAAGGGCAATCTGGTCGTAGATAAACGAGTCGTCAAAGTTTATGGCTTTGGCATCCTCTTTGGTATTTCCATAAAATATCTTCTCAACGCCTGCCCAATACAGCGCACTTAGACACATAGGGCATGGCTCACAAGAGCTATAGACAGTGCAACCTGTCAGTTTGAAGTCTTGTAGCTTTGAGCAAGCGTTGCGAATTGCACTCACTTCGGCATGAGCCGTAGGGTCGCAATTTGCCGTTACACGGTTTGTGCCGGTAGCGATAACCTTGCCATCTTTGACAATCACTGCACCAAATGGGCCACCACCGTTTGCAACATTTTCTATTGATAAATCAATAGCCTGCTGCATGAACTTTTCATCACTTTGAGTAAATTTCATACTTTTCATAGTGCAAAGTTAGAAACTTTTTGCGTAACTTTGCAAAGTTTATTGTGATTTTAGAGACTACAACACCGCTTGATAACCAAATATGGTGCAAAAAGTATCATTTAGAGCTTTTAAGAGTAATAGAGGTTGCCTGTTTGGCGTTAAGTAGTGTAAAAATATAAAAAAGATAGAGATATGTTTAGATTACTTCAGTCTGATTATTATGGCAACAGTTCGTCGTTTATTGCCAATTTGACAACATCCGAAGCTTTTCTCCTTATCATTGTTATAGGCATTGTAGGCTTTATAGTTCAGTCGCGCCTACGCTCGGTATTTGCTAAGTATTCGAAAGTCTATAACAGTACAGGCATGACAGGTGCGGAGATTGCTGCTAAGATGCTTAGGGACCACAATATTACAAATGTCCGCATTACCCATGTTGCGGGAGAACTTACCGACCACTATAATCCGGCAACACTTACCATAAACCTCTCTGATGAGGTCTATTCGAGCCGTAGTATTGCCGCTGCGGCAGTTGCTTGTCATGAGTGCGGTCATGCTGTGCAGCACGCAGAGGGTTATGCCCCTTTGCAGTTGCGCTCGGCATTAGTTCCTATAGTAAACTTTTCGTCCCGTATGGCTCAGTGGGTTATTATTTTAGGAATTATTATGATGAGTGCTTCGGGAAGTGCAGTTGTTTGCTGGATAGGCGTGGGTATGATTGCTATGTCGGCACTCTTCTCGATAGTTACTCTGCCTGTAGAGTATAACGCCTCAGAGAGGGCTTTGGAGTGGCTTGATAGCAGTAGAACCCTTCGTGATTCGGAGATGGAGGGTGCTAAGACTTCATTGCGCTGGGCAGCAAGAACTTACCTTGTGGCGGCATTGTCGGCAATTGCAACACTGCTCTATTATGTTGCCATGATAAATAACAGAAGAGATTAAAAATAGAGAATAATGAGACAATTACTAACCCTTTTTGCTGCACTGTTGCTCTTTGTTGGCACCTCTGCAGCACAACAAGCAAAGTATGTCTTCCTTTTTATAGGAGACGGATTGGGTATTAACCAAATTCATGGTACAGAACTCTATAATGCTGCCGTACATAAAGATATGGCTAACGGTGGCCGCCTGAGTTTTACCCGTTTTCCTGTGCGTAGCTATGTATCAAGCCACTCGGCATCATCTCTTGTTACCGACTCTTCGGCAGCAGGAACGGCAATTGCCTCCGGAGTAAAGACGGTAAACGGATATATGGGCGTTGATGCCAACAAGAAGAGTGTAAAAAATATCGCAGAGGTTGCAGCAGAGATAGGCATGATGACAGGTGTGGCTACAAATGTGGGTGTAAATCATGCTACTCCGTGTGCCTTCTATGCCCATAACGAGTCCCGTGATAACTATGGTGATTTGTTTAATCAATTGTTGGAGAGCCCGATAGATTTTGCTGCCGGCTCTACAATCCTCTATAAAAAGAGAGAGGGGTTGCTGCCTAAAGACTATGTTGAGAAGGCAAAATCGGCAGGTATGAAGGTTTTGCAAGACCCCGCTGCAGCAGGTAGAGTGCGTGGAAAGCGAGTGCTGTTACTCTCGGACTCACTGAGTCGTAAGGCTCTGCGCTTTGCGACAGATTGTACTGAGAAAGACCCTACAATAGTCGATTTTACAGCATCGGCCATAAAATATTTTGAGCGTGAAGCTAAGGATAGCGGATTCTTCCTTATGGTCGAGGCCGGACATATAGATTACTCTTGCCACGATAACGATGCAGTTACAACATTTGAGGAGATTAACCACCTTTCAGAGTCTGTGCAGCTTGCGCTTGACTTCTATGAGAAGCACCCTGAAGAGACGCTTATCATAGTTACTGCCGACCATGAAACGGGAGGTATGACCCTCGGATATGACCACTATAAGATGAATTTTGAGCGTCTTGCTTATCAAAAATGCTCTTTAGAGTCTCTTACACGCCAAATGCAGCACATGCGTAAAATTGGTAAGACCTCATGGGAGGATATGGTGGCACTGCTCAAAGAGCAACTCGGTTTTTGGGACTATGTCAAGTTGCGCAGTAAAGATGAGGTTGCGTTGCGCAAGACTTTCGATAAAAACTTCCTGAAAAATGGGGAGAAGGTTGTTGGCCTTTATACAAGTAACGAGAAGATGGCCTCTGTGGCAGTTAAAATTCTTAATACCCGCGCCTATATCAAGTGGATAGACCTTGCACATACAGGTATGCCTGTGCCACTATTTGTGAAAGGCGTTGGATATGAGCAATTTTTGGAGTGCTATGATAATACCGATATTCCGAAGATTATAGCGAAGATTATGGGCTCAGAATTGCAAAATTAACCACTAAAAGTATAGAGTATTGAGTGCAAATTTAACATTTGACGAGCGACTGTTTCTGTGGCTCAATTTTGATGGCGGTGCGGCTACAGACTGGATTATGAGTACCGTTTCGGGTACTGCAATGTGGATTCCGCTCTATCTGTTTATCTTCTTTGCTGTGCAGCGCAAGTATGGCTGGAAAGCTATGGCGGCTTTTATTGTATGCCTTGCACTTGCAATGGGTCTCTCGGATATGCTCTGCGGGGAATTTAAGCATACGGGACTGCTGAAAAATCTGTGGGCAGACTTCCCTGCTCGTCATCGCCCGATGTTTGACTCTGCGGTCAGAGATTTAGCCCATGTTGTATCATTTAGACATGGACCTTACGGAACTGTCTCGGCTCATGCGGCAACTACAGCGGCTTTGGGCGTTATTTCGGCTATGGCTATTAGGAAAAAATGGTATAGTATAGCAATTACACTCATAGTGCTACTTATCTGCTACTCACGCATTTACTTGGCATGCCACTTCCCTAAAGATATTATTTTAGGACTTGCAGTAGGCCTGATTTCGGGATACTTGATGTATCTTTTGTGGCGAAAACTTGACAGTCTGCTGAAAAACCGTTAAATTTGCGCGATTTTTTTAATAGACTTTTTCAACAGAATCAGAGTAGGATTAAATAAAACAAGATATTATGGCAGAAAATCTTAGTGAACAAGAGTTGTTGCGTCGTAAGTCGCTTGCAGCCTTAAGAGAGGCAGGAATCAACCCTTATCCGGCAGAGCGTTTTGATGTAAGCGCATCTGCGGCAGATATTGCAGCGGGCTTTGATGCTGCACCTGAGAAGTTTGAGAGTGTAACAATTGCGGGTCGTATGATGAGCCGCAGAATTATGGGTAGTGCCTCTTTCTTTGAGTTACAGGACCATACAGGCCGTATTCAGGTCTATATTCGTCGTGATGATATCTGTCCTGAAGGCGATCCAATGCTCTATAACACCGTGTTCAAGAAGTTGCTCGATATTGGCGACTTTATCGGTGTTGAGGGTTATGCCTTCCGCACAAATACAGGCGAGTTGTCTGTTCATTGTCGCAAGTTTACTGTCCTCTCAAAGTCTGTACGCCCACTCCCAATTGTGAAGGAGAAGGATGGTCAGCAGTTTGATGCCCTTACAGACCCGGAGGTTAGATACCGTCAGAGATATGTTGACCTTGTGGTAAATCCAAAGGTTAAAGATGTCTTTGTAAAGCGCGCAAAGATTATTGCTACAATGCGCAACTACTTCAATGAGCATGGCTGCCTTGAGGTTGAGACCCCAATTCTTCAGCCAATCCCTGGAGGAGCATCGGCTCGTCCGTTTATTACCCACCACAACGCGCTTGATATCGACTTCTATATGCGAATAGCAACCGAGCTATATCTTAAGCGACTTATCGTAGGTGGCTTTGACGGCGTTTATGAGTTTGGTAAAAATTTCCGCAATGAGGGTATGGATAGAACTCACAATCCGGAGTTTACATGTATGGAGATATATATCGCCTACAAAGACTACCGCTGGATGATGGAGTTTACAGAGAATATGCTTGAGAAGATTGCACTTGCAGTCAATGGCACAACAGATGTTGAGATTGACGGTAAAACAATATCTTTCAAGGCACCTTTCCGCCGCCTTACAATGACAGATGCTATCCGCGAAAAGACAGGATATGATATCACAGGTCAGAATGAGGCTCAGTTGCGAGAGGCTTGCGCTCGTCTTAATGTTGAGGTTGACGATACAATGGGCAAGGGCAAACTTATCGACGCAATCTTTGGACAGTATTGCGAGGGCGACCTTATCCAGCCAACATTTATCTGCGACTACCCAATTGAGATGTCTCCACTCTGCAAGCGTCATCGTGATAACAACGACCTTACAGAGCGTTTTGAACTCTTTGTTGCAGGTAAGGAACTTTGTAACGCATACTCTGAGCTTAACGACCCTATTGACCAGCTTGAGCGTTTCCAGGAGCAGATGCGACTCTCGGAGCGTGGTGATGATGAGGCGATGTTTATCGACATGGACTTTGTCCGCGCTCTTGAGTACGGTATGCCAAACTGCTCAGGTATGGGTATGGGTATAGACCGACTGACAATGTTTATGACAGGTCAGTCCTCTATTCAGGATGTACTCTTCTTCCCAAACATGGCCTGGTCTCAGAGAAGACATTCTGTTACGGTAGCGTTTGATACTGTC
>JAFWBN010000217.1 GCA_017507075.1 Alistipes sp.
GAGGTGTAGGCGCAGCACTGATAAGAGCACTTTGTAACAGAGCCGCCACTGAGGGACATAGTCGCGTGGGGCTGATTGTAGACAACATCAACCCTCAAGCCGAGAGACTCTACACCTCCTTAGGCTTTAAGCGCGTTGGTAGTCGCCAATTCTTGGGGCATCAAATGTGGCACCTGCAGCAAGAGCTTTACCTGAGCAGCACTGAACTACAGTAAGTTAAAAAATTTAACTGAATACTGGGTGCTTTGTAAATTGATTGGAAATTACCATGAATTTGTTGTACACCTGTGATATATTAATCAAATTTTTACTATCTTTTCTATCTGTAAAAAGTGCCACTCCATTGGCTTATATTGCCAACATTATCTTTAAGATGTACCTCTATGCTGTGCTGTGTATTATCTCCGGCGGGCAGAGTGGTGTCGAAGTTGTAGTATGCGATACCTTTGATTGGCGAAAAGTCCAAAGGAAACCATTTTCCGTCTATATACAGGTCATATTTGCTTATGCCGGAGAAGTTGTCTGAAATTTGGAACTCTAAGCCTTTTTTTGAGCGCATATTCTCTTTATCACTCCACAGTGGTTGCACCTTTGGAGCAATAGTATCGGCTACAACACACATCTCACCGATGCTTCGGGTAGCCACTCTCACTCTGCCTGCAGCATAATATCCCCCTAAATAGAAGTATCTGCCCGTTCTATTTTTGAGTGCAATGCAACTACGACTTTGCAGATGTAGTGGGATTTTGGCATCTATAGAGACATAAACAGCCCTTTGCAGAGGGATATTACTATCCATAATACGACAGCGGTTTGATAACACAACAACATCTGCTATTGTATCTTTATCCAAGCAGTTTTCCACGCTGCAAAATGTCGGATAGTATAGCGCATCGGGGAAAATAGTAGCTTTGACCCCTATGTGAGATAAATCGACACGATGGCCCGCACCCGCAACTACGGCTCTATTATCGGGTAATACTTTAGTTAAACCCTTATCTCCAACAACATCAAAACAGAGAGTCGATATATTGCCACAGTCATCTTCAACCTCTATTTTAATACTTTTTTTCTCTGCTACAGCGGTAACAATAGCTCCTCTGTCTTTAAGTGTGGTATAAAATTTTGCAACCGCATCAGATACACATCCAAGGCGGATAATCTCGCACTTAGCACCTCGCTGCAGAGGGTAGTAACTTACAAGATTACACAACCTTGAGTCTGCAAAGGCAAAGCTATCTATTTTGTAGGTGAAATTACACTCCCCATTAACACTCTGGCTTACTCTATATACGCCAAAACGATTAGTGTAGTTATCACTCTGATTATCACGACACTCTATCAGAAAATAACCGCATCTGCCTACCTTTACACTATCTGTAACGATATATTTTGTGCCGACCTTTTTTAATAAGTATCTTTGAGGGGCAGACTCTATGGCAACACCCTGCAGTGTGTCAACCTGAATATAGTGCAGCGCAAGCAATCTTGGAGGTATATTGTCTTTGGGTTGAAATAACCCACGCCTTACAATATTGTATGTATGCGTTCCCGCTTGGTTACGCAGCTCATAGTGTAAATGGGGACCAAATGAGTTTCCTGTATTGCCAGAATATCCGATTACCTCCCCCTTGCTGACAGGGAAAAGCCCCTCCTTAAGCTGTAAATCGACATTGTTTGAGCGTGTTGCAAACCGATTTTCACTAACAAACTTATCAATTTTATCTGCAAAACGCTTTAGATGACCATAGACGGTCATTGTCCCCTTGTGCGGATGGGTTACATAAATGGCAAGACCATATCCGTATGCCGAATATACAACCCTTGAGATGTATCCATCTTCTGAGGCAACAATCTCTTTGCCTTCAACGCCGTCGGTCTTTATATCTATACCTGAGTGAAAGTGATTTGAGCGCATCTCGGCAAAGGATGCGGAGTGCAGCCCCTTGACACCCGATACGGGGTATTGATATGCTGCAACGGTGTAGCAAAAGAGTGAAAATATGGCTGTTAATCGAAATACTCGCATCCGTTATCCTCCTTTACAATACTCTCGACAATATCTCTGATTTGGGAAAAATCATACCCCTGACTTGCCGCATACCTAAATAATTTAGCCCTTAAGTCTGCACTATTTTTGGATTTTGTTGTGCGCATCTTCTTGAGCAACAGAGTCTTAAGCCTGGACTCTGTGTCTGTCTCCAAAAACTGCTCTAAAGCCTCTGCAATATAATTAGAATGAATACCTTTAGCCTTTAGTGCCGATATAATCTTTCCTTGCCCCCAATGGCTTAAATTTATCTTCTCTCTAACAAAAGATTGTGAGTAACGCTTGTCGTCAATAAATCTCTCTGAAACAAGACGATTAACAATCTGTTGCGCATCGGTGGCTGCAACACCCCAATTACGCATTAGCCTTGCAGCGTCAGCTGTGCAGCGTTCACCTCTGGCGCATAACCTTGTCAGTGCAAGATATGCCTGCTGTGGAGTTTTATCTTTTTTTACCTTTTGCACCATACCATACGACTCTTTCCAAATATATCTTTTGCAAGGGTAACATCCCTAAATCCCATCTGCTCAAGCATGCTTACTATTTGCTCTCCAAAATGCTCATATATCTCGAAATAGAGACGGCCTTCACTGTTTAGCATTTTTAGCGCATTTTTAGCTATAGAACGATAGAAACATAGCGTATCATCATTGGGTACAAATAGTGCTATATATGGCTCATAGTCAACCACATTGGCTCTCATTGAGACATAGTCCGACTCAGGAATATAGGGAGGATTAGAGACTATAATGTCAAATTTTCCAATATCCGAAAAATCCCCTAAAGCATCTCTTTTTAACAGTGTTATATCCACTCCGTTTTGCTTTGCATTTTTTGCAGCAACCCCTAAAGCAGTGTCGGATATATCTATGGCTGTAACCTTTGATTGCGCCACACCTTTGGCTATGGCAATGGCTATTGCGCCACTTCCTGTGCCAACATCAAGCACCGTAGCCCCCGTTTTGCTGCTATTTATAATCTGCATAACAAGCTCTTCAGTCTCTGGACGAGGAATAAGCACTCCAGGTTGAACATGTAGAGTAAGAGAGCAAAACTCACTCTGCCCAACTATATACTGCACAGGACAAGAGGCCTGAAGTTTGGTGATAATTTCATCTAAATTTGGAATATTACACTCTGAGTCATAATTTAATACAAGCTGAGAGAAGTTGTAGCCTAATAGGTAAGAGACTACCTGTCGGGCTACAGCAATGGCCTCCCGTTGCTCGTTATAGACACAGAGAATAGCCCTCTCTATTGTTGTTACACACTCCCTTACTGTCATAGCGATAGTTTGAGTTCTGCCAAAGATATAGCCATAACAGCCTCTACTACTACTGCTGCGCGAACAAGTATGCACGCATCGTGTCTGCCTCCGATTATAAGGGGTTCAATGCGCTGAGTCTCAAAGTTATAGCTGTTTTGTGGTTGGGCAATGCTTGGGGTCGGTTTTATGGCTACGCGGACGATAATAGGATTTCCGTTAGTAATTCCGCCATTTATTCCTCCTTCATTGTTTGTTGCCGTAGTGCCGTTTGAGTCTATAACCACATCGTTACGCTCACTACCCCTTAGGCGCACACCCTCAAATCCACTACCAAACTCCACACCCTTAACTGCGGGGACAGAGAAGAGCAGATGTGCGGCAATGCTCTCTACGGAGTCAAAAAATGGCTCGCCCAAATCCCTTCCTGCGCCTGAAACAATGCACTCTATAACACCGCCAACAGAGTCTTTATCTCTTTGTGCGGCAGCTATGATAGTTTCAAACATGTCGGGGTCTTTTGAGCCGGCAATCTCAACTATGCGGCTTGAAAAGGTTGCTCCTGCAAGCAGTTTTTTTGCAACCACACCAGCGGCAACAAGTAGAAGGGTCATTCTGCCTGAGAAGATACCCCCTCCGCGCAAATCAAACTCTTCGCCATACTTATGGCGTGCTGTAAGGTCAGCATGGGAAGGGCGCGGATGGTTTTTTAGCTTGTCATAATCTTTTGAGCGGGTATTTTCGTTGTAGAAGACAATCTCCAAAACCTCCGCCGTAGTTACGCCATCGACAACGCCGGAGACAATATGCGGAGTATCACTCTCCCTTCTTGGTGTTGAGCCTATAGCCCCTGAGCGACGGCGCGCAATATCGACCTCAAAGTCCGCCTCGGTAAGTGGCAGACCCGCAGGCACACCCAAAATCTTTACACCTAAGGACTCAGTGTGAGAGCCGCCGTAAATCTCTATTTTGAATCTATTTCCAAAGCTGTTATTCATCTCTCAACGCCTTAAGGGTCTCAAAAAAGTCGGGATAACTCTTGCTTACGCTCTCTGCTTTGTGTATAACAACACCGCTATCACTTATCAGGCCTGCTACAGCAAGGGTCATGGCCATACGGTGGTCTGAGTGGCTGTCTATCTCCACGCCACCTGTAATCTTGCCACCTCTAATCTTCATAATATTATCAACGCTCAAATCAACCTCTATCCCTAAACGACCAAACTCACTCTTTATAGCCTCGGCGCGATTGCTCTCTTTGTGTTCAAGACGATTTGTTCCAATAATTACACTATTACCCTCTGCTGCAGAGGCAAGTGTGGCAAGGGCTGGGAATAAATCGGGACAATTTGTGGCATCAAATTCAAAACCGTGCAAAGGTCGGCAAGATACAGATATGGTATCGCTATCAGATGTCAGTTCTGCTCCCGCTCTTACAAGGGCCTGGCAAATAGCTACATCTGCCTGCTTTGAGAGCATTGAGAGGTTTTTTAGCGTAACCTCTCCCGCTACAGCACCAGCAACAAGCAACATTGCAGCTGCGCTCCAGTCTCCCTCAATGGCATAATTTGTCGCTACATATCTCTGACAGCCCTCTATATAAAACTGCTCGTAATTGTTGTGCTCAATCTTTACGCCAAAGGCTTTGGCTGTATCTATTGTCATATCGAGATATGGCTTTGAGACAGCACTTTTGACATTTATAACCGTATCCTGCTCTGCAAGAGGTAGGGCAAGCAACAGACCTGTTATAAACTGAGAAGATACCGACCCATCAACATCAATCTCTCCGCCGTATATTCGACCACATACCTCAATAGGCAGTCTGCCACCTCCGTCCCTTACATTAACACCAAGGGCGCGTAGTGGGTTAATCATCATATCCATAGGACGGTATAACAGTGTACCCTCTCCACAGATTGTGATAGGGGTGCTGCAAAGTGATGCTATAGGTGTAAAAAGACGCGCCGAGAGACCCGACTCGCCAACATTAAGAGTATCTGATATAGGATTAAGTCCCCCCTCAACCTCTAAAGTTCTACTGTCGCTGCGTGTAACCTTTGCACCTAAAGTCTCTATACATCGAACTGCCGAGAGAGTATCGTTGCAAAAATCCATATTGCGCAGCACGCTTCTGCCCGTTGCAAGCAGAGATGCTGCTAAAGCTCTCTGTGCATAACTTTTAGAACATGGCGGCACTGCAACTCCCTTAAGCCGCCCTTTGGGAACCGATTTATCCATCTGTATCTATCTTCTCTATCTTTTTTTAAGGTAGTTATGAGTTTTAGACCAAATATAGAAAATAATTACCTTTTGTAATAATACTACTCTTCAAAAACAAACTTGTGGTTGCGCTTAAGCTCAAAGTTTTTACCCAGATAGACTCTGCGCACCATCTCGTCGGCAGCAAGCTCCTCGGCAGTACCTGTTTTCAGAATCTTACCCTCATAGAGTAGGTAAGTTCTGTCAGTGATGGCAAGTGTCTCATCGACATTGTGGTCTGTAATAATAACGCCAATATTTTTCTGTTTTAGCGTTGCCACAATGCTCTGAATATCCTCTACGGCAATAGGGTCAACGCCTGCAAAAGGCTCGTCAAGCAGAATAAATGACGGATTGATGGCAATAGCTCTGGCTATCTCTGTTCTTCGACGCTCTCCACCCGATAGTTGGTTACCATAGCTTTTGCGCACCTTCTGAAGTCTAAACTCTTCTATAAGAGATTCGAGACGGTCTCTTTGATACTCCTTGGTGTAGTTTGTTATCTCAAGCACCGCACGAATATTATCCTCTACGCTTAAGCGGCGAAATACAGAGGCCTCCTGCGCAAGATAGCTGACGCCAAGTTGCGCACGCTGATATACAGGCAGCTTTGTAAGCTCATCAACGCGTCCGTCATCATGCTCAAGGAATATTCTGCCGTCATTTGGTTTTATAAGACCTACAATCATATAAAAAGATGTAGTCTTTCCCGCTCCATTAGGGCCAAGCAGACCTACAATCTCTCCCTGACGAACATCTATAGAGACATGGTCAACCACTGTGCGCGACTTGTATTTTTTCACCAATCCCGAAGTATAGAGCCTCATAACTCAAAAAATTTGAAGAATTTTTCACAAAGTTATAGTTTTTTTCCAAAAATATCACTATCTTTGAGTAATTATTTCGCACACTCAAAATAGTTAGGAAGGTTGTAAATATGGCTCAGGAGTTGACAAACAGAGAGTTAATACATAGAAAACTGAAAGAATACTTCGGATTTACCTCTTTTAAGGGCAATCAAGAGGCGGTTATCCTTAACCTGCTTGCCGGTAAGGATACATTTGTCTTGATGCCTACAGGTGGTGGCAAATCTCTGTGTTACCAATTGCCTGCTCTTATGATGGATGGTGTGGCAATTATCATCTCTCCGCTTATTGCGCTGATGAAGAATCAGGTTGATGCCATGCGAACCTTTTCGGATAATCCGGGAATAGCCCACTTCCTAAACTCCTCACTTACAAAAAATGCCGTTCAGCAGGTTCGTGAAGATGTGCTTGCAGGCAAAACCAAGCTATTATACTTTGCTCCAGAGTCGTTAACAAAGGAGGATAATATCGCCTTTTTGCACAAAATAAAGATTTCGTTCTATGCTATTGATGAGGCGCACTGTATCTCTGAGTGGGGACACGATTTCCGCCCTGAGTATCGTCGTATTCGTCCTATTATTAACGATATCGGACAGGCTCCGCTTATAACACTTACCGCTACAGCCACTCCTAAGGTGCAGATGGATATTCAGAAAAACCTCGGCATGACTAATGCTACGGTGTTCAAGAGTTCGTTTAACCGTCCAAATCTCTACTATGAGTTGCGCCCAAAGAACGACCCAGATAGAGATATTATTCGTTTTATCAAACAAAATGAGGGTAAGAGCGGTATTATTTACTGCCTTAGCCGTAAAAAAGTTGAGGAGCTTGCAGAACTCCTTGTAGCAAATGGCATCAAGGCCCTGCCATATCATGCGGGTATGGATGCGCAAACTCGTGCGGATAATCAGGATGCTTTCCTTAAGGAGGGTGCAGATGTTATTGTGGCAACAATAGCCTTCGGTATGGGTATTGATAAACCTGATGTACGCTTTGTAATCCACTATGACATACCAAAATCTCTTGAGGGTTACTATCAAGAGACAGGTCGTGCGGGTCGAGATGGCGGTGAGGGATTCTGTCTTACCTTTTATAATTATAAGGATATACAGAAGTTGGAGAAGTTTATGCAGGGTAAGCCTGTGGCAGAACAGGAGATTGGCAAGCTGCTTCTTCTTGAGACGCAGTCCTATGCCGAGAGTTCTATGTGTCGCAGAAAGACTCTGTTGCACTACTTTGGCGAGGAGTATAATGTTGATAATTGTGGCAGTTGTGATAACTGTTGTAACCCACGCCCTCGTGTAAATGCTACCGACGAACTTGTAACAGCCTTAGAGGCACTGCGCAGCATAGGCGATAAATTCAAGATTGACCACCTTGTATCTCTGCTTTTAGGTAAGGTTACGGCAAATATAAAGAGCTATGGCCATAACCGTAACGAGTTTTTCGGTGTTGGTACAGAGAAGAGCGATAGCTTCTGGAGTGCAGTTATCCGTCAGGGTCTGTTGATGGGTCTGATTGATAAGAATATAGAGAACTATGGACTGATATTTATAACTCCTGCAGGCGAGAAATTTATCGACCACCCGACAACAGTCCGCGTGGCAGAGGATAGGGACTACGACGAGGAGGAGAAAGAGAGTGTAGCACCTGCACATGGCGGGGCGGCTGATGAAGAGTTGTTTGCTATGCTTAAAGATTTGCGTAAGCAGGTGGCTCGCAAGCACGATTTACCTCCGTATGTTATCTTCCAGGACCCATCTTTGGCAGATATGGCTATTCACTATCCTATTACCATTGAGGAGATGCAGAATATCTCAGGTGTTGGAGCAGGAAAGGCTAAAAAGTTCGGCGAAGAGTTTATAAAACTTATCAAGGCGTATGTTGAGGAGAAGGAGATTATCCGTCCTCAAGATATGGTGGTAAAATCGGTTGCAAATAAATCAAGTAATAAGATTTTTATCATCCAATCTATTGACCGCCAGATGGATTTTGATGATATCGCTAAGGCAAAAAGCCTCTCATTTGATGAACTGCTGACAGAGATAGAGACTATTGTTAATTCCGGTACTCGATTGAATATCAACTACTTCCTCCATAATTATATGGATGAGGATAAGATTGATGATATCTATCTCTACTTTAAGGAGGATGCCGAGAGCGACTCTCTTGCAGATGCTTATGAGGAGCTTGGTAGTGAATATACAGAGGAGGAGATTCGACTTGTCAGAATAAAATTCCTCTGTGAGGCAGGAAATTAACTCTTATTTTGGCAGAGAGGTAGAAAATTGCCTCTCTTGTCTTTGTAATACAACTTGACAATGGCAGAAGTTAGAGCCAAAAAGGCACTTGGTCAGCACTTTTTGACCGACCTGAATATAGCGCAAAAAATTTGTAATTCACTTACAGAACGCACCGCAGATGAACCTAATGCAGTTTTAGAGGTCGGCTGTGGTATGGGTGTGCTTACTCAGTATCTTTTGCGCCGTACGGATATTACAACATTTGGTGCCGAAATAGACTCTGAGAGCGTAGAGTATCTGCATGCACACTATCCCGATTTTGCTCCGCGACTTATGGAGGGTGATTTTCTGAAGATGAATCTTAAGGAGATATTTCCGGATGGTGTGAGAGTTATAGGCAACTTTCCTTATAACATATCCTCTCAAATTTTCTTTAAGATAATCGAAAACAGAGACCTTGTTCCGCAGTGTGTCGGCATGATTCAAAAAGAGGTGGCTGTCCGTATTGCCGAACCTCCTGGCTCGCGTGAATATGGCATACTGAGCGTGCTTTTACAGGCTTGGTATGATATAGAGTATCTGTTTACCGTCTCTGAAAAGGTATTTAACCCACCTCCAAAGGTGAAAAGTGCCGTTATACGACTCAAACGCAATAATACTAAGAGCCTTGAGTGTGATGAGACCCTGTTTATTAAGGTTGTTAAGGCCTCTTTTGGACAAAGACGCAAAATGCTCCGAAACTCTCTTAAGGCGGTGTTTGGAAACTTTGGCGGAAATGAACATCCACTCTTTACTTTTCGCGCAGAACAACTCAGCGTTGCTCAATTTGTAGAACTTACAAATTGGGTGGCAGAAAATATGTAAACATCTGAGGAGTAGGTGCTTATACGGCTTAGGTTAGAATATTTGAAATTTTTTTATTAAAAAAGTTGTAATTTTTTTTGCAGAATAGAAATTTTGCTCTATCTTTGCACTCGCAATAAGACCAATGGTGGATTCATCTAAGGGCTAGGATACGTGCCTCTCACGCACGACATAGGGGTTCGAATCCCCTATCCACTACCAAAAAGGTGCTGATTATCAGCACCTTTCTTATTTTACACCCAAATTCAATTCAAATCCTGCCATTATTACGCAAGTTCTTCGTATCTTTGTAGAAAATTGGGGTTATGAAACGATTTGCGGCTTTTTGTTTTGCTTTTGTGCTATTTGTAGGGGTGTCGTTTGCCGGTGTAAATGATGGCGAGGGTACTCTTACAGAGCATACCTTTAAGTATAAAGGTGTAGAGTATTCATATTTCTTCTATAAACCTAAAAGTTTGCCAGATAGCGCACCGTTGATTATGGTCTTTCATGGTTACGGCTCCCGCAATATTCCCTCTGTAGGTTACGGATTGCAGCCTGTGGCAGATAGAGAGGGTTTTGCGATATGTTATCCTCGCGGGCCGAAAGACCATAAAGGAAAGCACTATTGGAGTGTAGGCTATCAGTTTCATATAGACAATAATCTGGAGCGAGATGATACAGGTTTTGCTGTAAAACTTGTAAAATATCTTCAAAAGAAGTATCGTCTTTCACAACATAATGTCTTTGCTACGGGACACTCTAACGGAGGTGCGATGAGCTATATGTTGGCATATAAGGAGCCTAAAACATTTGCAGCAGTAGCATCTGTGTCTGGTCATATTATGGCGTGTAACTACCTTAAACTGAGTGCAAAACAGCCTATTCCAATTATGGAGGTACATGGCACGATGGATAATCTGTCGAGGTGGAACGGCGACCCGTACAATAAAGATGGTTGGGGAGCTGATATTGCTACACCTCGCATTGTTGATTATTGGGCGGCAGTAAATCGTTGTACGCATGAGCAGGTGGAACAGTTGCCACAGCGGCGTAATAGGGTTATCGCGCATCGTTATCTGAACGGTATTGATGGAAATGAGGTGTGGTTTTATGAGGTTGTCGGAGGAAAACACTCTTGGGCAGATAAAGATATGGATACAGCCACAGAGATTTGGAAGTTTTTTAGTAAGTATCTTAAGTAATAGTTATAAATAGTAGTCATGGATATTGTTGTCGCTATAGTTGTCATTGTTTCGCTATTGGTAGGCTTTTTAGTGGGCTATCTTCTTCGTCGTAAGAGTGAAAGCGAAAAAAGTTCTAAGATTGAGCAAATGAGCGCAGAGATTCTTACCCTTACCTCAGAGGCTGCTGCGCTGAGGAGTGCAAAACAGATGCTTACAGCTCAGATTGAGGATGAGCGAGTGCGTTCAGCTCAGGAACTTGAGCAGCAGCGCACTCAGTGGCGTGAGGATTTTAATAGAGAGCTTGAGATAGTGTCATCGCAACTTAAAAATGAGACCAATAGGACAAATAGAGAGTCTATAACCGAGATTATGCGTCCATATCAACAGCAGTTGGAGGAGCTTAAAAAGCAGAGCGGCGAGAATCGAGCCACCCTTGAGACGCATATCAAGACTCTTGTTGAAACGGGTGGAAAACTTAGTAGCGAGGCGGACCGTCTTGCCCGCGCACTGAGCAGCGATGTGAGGATGCAGGGAAATTTGGGCGAGAAACTACTTGAGGACCTTCTTGCCGGCTCAGGACTTATTGAGGGTAAGCAGTATCTGTTACAGCGAACTATACGCCAGAGTGCAGGAAGTAGCCTAAAGAACGAGGATACGGGTAGAGTTATGAAACCGGATGCTATGATTTTTTATCCTGCAACAAAGAGTGTGCTGTATATTGACTCTAAATTCCAACTTCCATCCGATATAGATGAAACAATGGATGCCTCTCGTCAAGAGGAGGTGCTTAAAGATTTCAGCACCCGCCTAAGAACTCAGGTTAAGAGCTTAGCGGCAAGGGGCTATCAGAGATATAAGTACGAAGAGTATCTCTCATTGCCTTATGTGATTATGTTTGTGCCGAGCGATAAGGCTTTGATGGCTGTAACTACATACGATAAAACCTTGTGGCTTGATGCCTTCAATAGTAAGGTGTTTATAGCAAGTGAAAGGCATCTGTTGATGCTGATAGAGATGGTTAGCGTTATGTGGATACAGCAACAACATCTTGATAATCAAGATAAAATCGTTGCTCAGGCATCTGTTATCCTTGATAGAGTTGCAGATTTTGTCGATAATTTTGATGATATAGGTCTTAGTCTTGAGAGAGCTGTTGCTGCATTTGAAAAGACTAAAAAGAAGGGTATAGGTAGCGGACAAACCCTCTCTGTGGCAGTTAGGGATATGCTCAAATTGGGTGTAAAACCACAGGCTGGCAAACAGAAAAAACTTGATGCTCAGTTGGCGGATGCAGGTCTTGAGGGTTCGGAAGATTAGTCAAATATTACACAATCCATTGTTATATCATGCGGCTCGTTGGGGATACACTCAGCGAGCTGTTCTGTATAACAGACACCTATTTTTACGGCTCTAAAACCTTCGCGGGAGAGATATTTATCGTAATATCCCTTTCCTCTGCCACATCGTTTTCCATCTTTTGTAAAGGCTACCCCTGGAACTATGATCACATCTATCTCAGAAGGAGTACATGGCTCTTCTCCTTGAGGCTCGTTAATGCCAAATGCTCCGCGTTGTAGTGTATTCGGAATATATGGATAAAAATCCATATCCTCTCCGGTAACTCTTGGCAGTACAATGCGGCAATGTGAAGATAAATACTCGATTGCCTCAAGGCTTATAACTTCGTCAGGGAGCGAAGCATACAGGGCGATAGTTTTTGCTTGTTTTACCACCTCTAAATCGGCTATGATTTTGAAAATCAGAGAGGATTTGCTCTTCTTCTGTTCAATATTGAGGCGTTTTACAGCCTCTTTAGCCTCTCTGCGTATCTCTTGTTTGGTTTTTGTGTTCATTTTGCGACCTAAAAAATGGTAAAAAGTTTTGTTATTTGACAAACAATACCTATATTTGTACGATGTTACGAGTGTAGTGTAAACAAATTTTTCACAAAATAAACATAACTAATTTTTATTTCAAAACATTATGGGTTGTTTTTTAACTAATTCTTCTTTGGGAAGAAAACTTGTGATGAGTATTTCAGGTTGTTTCCTGGTGCTTTTCCTTCTCTTCCACATGGCAATGAATGTTGTAGCTCTCATTAGTGGTGATGCTTACAATATGATTTGCGGTTTCTTGGGTGCTAACTGGTATGCTCTTGTAGGTACAGCGGTACTTGCTTTGGGTGTGCTTGTACACTTTGTGTATGCTTTCATCCTTACATGGCAGAATCGTAAGGCTCGCGGTAATGTGCGCTATGCTGTAACAGTTACCGAGAAGGGTGTTGATTGGGAATCAAAGAATATGCTCCTCCTCGGAGTTATCGTTATTCTTGGTTTGCTACTTCACATGACTCACTTCTGGTCTAAGATGATGCTTGTTGAGCTTATGGGTGAGCATACAAATGCGTTGGGTCTGTCTCCAACTGATGGTGCTGCACTTATTCAGTTTACTTTCAGCAAGTGGTACAATGTAGTTCTCTACCTTGTATGGTTTGCAGCTTTGTGGCTCCACCTTAACCATGGTGTTTGGTCTATGTTCCAGACTGCAGGTTTTGCAAATGACACATGGCTCCCACGCCTTAAGTGTGTTGCAAAATTGGTGTCTGGTCTTATCTTCCTCGGTTTTGCTGCTGTAGCAGTTGTATTCTATGTAAAGAGCCTTTGTTGCTGCTGCTAATCAGTCGTTTTGTAGAATCATAAAATAATAAATAGATATGGCATTCAAATTAGATTCCAAAATCCCTGCTGGCGAATTGGCTCAAAAGTGGAGCAATCATAAGGCAGCTATCAAGGTTGTCAGCCCTGCCAATAAGCGCAAGCTTGACATCATCGTTGTAGGTACAGGTTTGGGTGGTGCTTCTGCAGCTGCTTCCCTTGGTGAGCTTGGCTACAATGTAAAGATTTTCTGCATCCAGGACTCTCCTCGTCGTGCGCACTCTATCGCAGCTCAGGGAGGTATCAATGCAGCAAAGAACTATCAGAACGATAACGAC
>JAFWBN010000218.1 GCA_017507075.1 Alistipes sp.
AGCCACAGAGTCTGAGCCTGCAGCTCTCCACACCACGCTATCTAATAGTTCGATAAGGGCATCCGGAGTAACCTGCTGTTTTGCATCACTCCAGGCCTCTTGTGGGGTAATATGGCTCTCTATCATAAGGCCGTTGAAGTCCAGGTCGGCAGCTTGCTGAGAGACTTGTTGCAGATACTCTCTATTACCGCAAATATGCGACGGGTCGCAGAAGATAGGCAACTGAGGCAGGCGTTTTTTTATCTCCAAGGCTAAATGCCACATAGGAGTATTACGATAGGCACTTGCACCATAGCCTGAAAATCCTCGATGAATAAGTCCCAACTTCTTCACTCCGCACTTTGCAAGTCGCTCTACCGAGCCGTTCCACAGCTCCACATCGGCGTTCATAGGATTTTTCACAAGCACAGGGACATCACTACCTCTTAGTGCCTCGGCAATCTCCTGCACACTAAATGGATTTGAGGTTGTGCGTGCGCCAATCCAAAACATATCTATTCCAAAGGCAAGTGCGCTCTCGACATGTTTTGCATTTGCCACCTCAATAGCCACGGGTAATCCCAAAGTTTTTTTAACCTCCACAAGCCATGGCAGAGCTGGAATACCCACGCCCTCAAACATACCCGGCTTTGTGCGAGGTTTCCATACACCGGCACGGAAGATATCTACTCTTCCAGAGTCTGCAAGAGCTTTTGCGGTTTGAAGAGTCTGCTCCTTTGTTTCGGCACTACATGGGCCAGATATTATTATCGGTTTTTTTGAATTAAAGTCTATCATGGTTACTGATTTTTGTGTAATACCTTCTTTATCTCATTTGCCTTTGTGATTATCTCTCTTAGAGTCTGAACATCATCCTTTTCAAGAGCCTTTCTGAAGAGGTTTAGTTGGTGTATATACTCTCTAAGCACATCAAGGACATTGTATTTATTCTGCAAAAATATCGGAATCCAGGTCTGAGCCGAACTCTTTGCAAGGCGCACGGTGCTATCAAAACCACCACCTGCAAGGTTAAAAATAGTCTCCTCTTCACGCTCCTTCTCAAGTACAGTGGTCGAGAGAATAAAAGAGGTTATATGTGATATATGACTCACATAGGCGGCATGTAAATCATGCTCTTCAGCCCCCATCTCTATAACACTCATACCCAAGGCTGTATATAGGTCAGAAACGACTTTTACAGCATCTTTATCCGACTTTTCCGACTCACATATCACAACATTTCGATAAGCAAAAGCATCTGAACGAGCCGCACAAGGACCACTAAACTCTGTTCCCCACATAGGGTGCGTTGCCACAAAGCGACTGCGCTTTGGGTGCTGAGACACAACATCGCACAACTCCTCTTTTGTCGAGCCCATATCCATAACTATCTGGTTATCAGAGACTCTATTGAGCAACTTTACTGCAATTGTCGGAATTACATCTACAGGTACAGCAAGCGCAATAATATCTGCACAACAAATAGCCTCATCAAGAGTTACAATACTGTCAACAATACCCAATTCCAAAGCTTTTGCCGCATGGAGAGGATTTGCCTCAACGCCAACAATACTATCTACGACACCTTTCTTATGCAGAGTGAGTGCAAAAGAGCCGCCTATAAGTCCTAAACCAACAACTGCAACTTTCATAGCTTTACCAATTCAAGAACACTTTTTAACACACTCTGCGGCGCACAAAGGCTCAGTCTGACATACCTCTCGCCTGCACTACCAAACACACCGCCAGGAGTCAGAAACACGCCCTTATTATAGAGCAACTCATCGCAAAATTCATAGCAATTTCTACCCTCTGGTAGTCGTCCCCATAGAAACAGACCCGCCTGATTATCAATATACTTAACACCTAAGGTATCAAAAATAGCCTTTCCGAGGCTCTCCCTTTCAAAATACTCTCTATTTTGCATCTGATACCACTCATCCCCAAGCTCAAGAGCCGTAGCTGCCGCCAACTGCACGGGCAGGAACATACCTGAATCCATATTGCTCTTAAATCGCAGAATTTCATCAACTCTCTCCTTTGCCGCAGCAAGCATACCCACTCGCCAACCAGCCATATTATGGCTCTTGCTTAGTGAGTTAAGTTCCATAGCCACATCCAATGCTCCATCCACCTGCAATAGGCTTATAGGCTTAGGATTTCGGATAAATCCATACGGATTATCATTGAGCAATAATATTGAATTTGCTCTACAAAAATCGACAATCTTTCTCAAATCATCAATAGTGGCAACTGCACCCGTAGGCATGTGAGGATAGTTTATAATCATCATTTTAACACCCTGAGTGTCAATACTCTCCAAATCGGGCAGATAGTTATTTTCTTCCTCCAATGTATATTTTACCGCAACACCTGAAGCCAGGGTTACAGCCGATGTATATGTCGGATAACCAGGATTTGGCACAAGCACCTTATCCCCAGCATTGAGGTAGGTCATTGCAATATGCATAATACCCTCCTTTGAGCCGATAAGTGGCATAATTTGAGTTGCAGGGTCTATTTTAACGCCAAATTTCCTATCATACCATCTTGCAAACGCCTCTCTAAGTTCTACCGCACCCCTATAAGACTGATAACCATGCACAGAAGGTTTGGCAGCCTCTGCCATAAGGCGTTCTATAACGCTCGGATGTGGTGGCATATCGGGGCTACCTATACCCAGAGAGATGATACTCTTTCCATTGCTACGCATTATATCTATCTCCCTAAGTTTTTTGGAGAAGTAATACTCGCCAACGCCGTTCAAACGAGATGACAACTCAGGTGTAAAACTATCTATCATAACTCAATACTTACATTTTTGTTATATACTCCGTATATATGTACCTCAACACCCCTATCTCTCATGCGACGAACAGCTAATCTGAGTATTTCAACATCATTAAACTCCATATCTACATGAAACATATAGTGGAACGGCTCATCAGGAATCGGATAGGACTGCAACTTTGTCATATTTATATCAAGACCACTGATTGCCCCCAAAGTGTCATACAAAGAGCCTGAGGTATCGGGAATCTTGAAAAACAGCGATGCTTTATTACCTTCAAGCCACTCTGCCTCTGGTTCAAAGCAATCTCTATCACAATACTCCAAGATAAGAAAACGGGTATAATTATTTCGATTTGTGTGGATATTCGGAGCTATAATATCAAGGTCAAAAAGCTCAGCGGCAAGCTGTGAGGCTACTGCAGCTGTTGTTCGTGAGCCGCACTGCTGTAACTGCGCTGCGCTGAGTGCTGTATCGGCACTCTCCACAAGTCTCCAATTATGCTTATCAAGCCACTCTGCGCACTGCAAAAGAGCCATCTGATGCGACTCCACCTCGGTTATATCCTCAAGGCGCACACCCCTATTTACCATAAGATTTTGGCAAATCTGCAAACAAATCTCTCCGGATATATGAATATTACACTTCTGTAAAATATTGTAATTTGGAAGTATTGAGCCTGCAATAGAGTTCTCTATAGCCATAACTCCATAATCAACCTCCCGCCTCTCTACTGCTCTTGCCACGGCTCTAAAGGTATCACATGGCACAATCTCCACATCGCCACCCTCATATTGTCGGGCTGCTATATGGTGGAACGAGCCAGCATAACCTTGCACTGCAACTTTTTTCATAATAATCAAAAAAATGCCGCTCCTTTGAGAGGAACGGCTGCATAAATTTTAACTATACTCTACACACACGGGCTACCGCTCCTCTAATCTCTGTTGTTAAAGAAGTAAAAATAAGAGTAACCAAAAAATCGTGCGTTTTGCATATCTAATCCTAATTGTTTTACAAAATTAGTTCTTTTTTCTCAGAAACCAAATTTTTTAAGCACTTTATGCATCTTTTCTGCAATTTTATCATTGCAAAGATTGCCTATACTGCCTTCGTGAGTATGGTTAACCTCTCGCGTAGGCACATATTCGCCCCTCTGCACCTGCATACCAACCTCTCTATAAGCCTCACGGAAAGGCACACCCGAAAGGGTTAGACGGTTGACATCCTCAACAGTAAACAGATAGTCATATTTGCTATCGGCAATAATATCCTCTCTGATAATGATATGTTGTAACATAAAATCGCACATATCAAGACACTGACACAGAGAAGTTGTTGCAGGGAAAATAATATCCTTAAGCAGCTGTAAATCACGATGATATCCAAGTGGAAGATTTACAGTTAGCAGTGAAATCTCATTTGGAATACTCTGTAAGCGGTTACACTTGCCCCTCATAATCTCAAAGACATCGGGATTTTTCTTATGCGGCATAATGCTTGAGCCTGTTGTAAGTGTCTCTGGAAAGGTTATAAAGCCGAAATTCTGACACATAAACAGACACACATCCATTGCAAATTTACCTAAAGTAGATGCCACCGAAGCTACTGCATAGGCCATTGCACGCTCTGTTTTACCGCGACTCATCTGCGCAGCAACAACATTATAGTGCAAATCCTCAAAACCGAGCAGCTGCGTAGTCATTGTTCTATTGAGTGGAAAAGAGGAACCATAGCCCGCCGCAGAGCCGAGGGGATTTTGATTTGCAATCTTATAAGCTGCGGCAACCATCTCCATATCATCAACCAAAGACTCTGCATAGGCACCAAACCACAATCCGAAAGAGGAAGGCATTGCCACCTGAAGGTGTGTATAGCCAGGCATAAGAGTATCTTTGTGTTTATAGCTTAGATGTTGCAGACGATTAAAGAGTTTGTACATCTTCTGCGCAACATTTTTAAGTTCGTCTCTAAAAAAGAGTTTCAAATCGACAAGCACCTGATCATTTCGTGAACGACCTGAGTGGATTTTCTTTCCCAAATCGCCAAGACGACGAGTAAGCAGCAACTCCACCTGAGAGTGGACATCCTCGACACCATCTTCAATTACAAACCCTCCACAATCAATACTTATTGCAATATCCTCAAGAGCAGATAAAAGCAGTGGAAGTTCCTCACTCTCAAGCAGTCCTATACTCTCAAGCATACGAATATGAGCCATAGAGCCCTCTACATCATAACGAGCAAGGCGCAAATCAAGTTCTCTGTCATTACCAACAGTAAACTCTTCGATAAGTTTATCAGGCTCAAAGCCTTTATTCCAAAGTTTCATATTTAGCAAATTCTTCAAGCAGAGCTTTATAGAGAGATATACCCTCCTCAATCTCCGAAATTTTAACAAATTCATCTGTAGTATGTGAGCGTGCAGAGTCTCCAACACCCATTTTAAGGGCTGCAATACCACTCATAAGCGCACGGTCAGAGGTTGTTGGCGAGATAAAAGTCTTTTGTCCAATAGCCACAGCAGCCTTTACTAACGGATGCGATAGAGATATAGCCGAAGCCCTTACGCGTGTTGAGCGAGGGGTAAGCTGTGAATATTTTACCACACTCTGCAGAATAGAGACCGTCTGCTCATTGGTATAGGCATCTGTAGTTCTCACATCCACTACATAGTGGCAAGAGTCGGGTACTATATTGTGTTGTCTGCCAGCCTCAATTTGGGTAACTGAGATTTTTATATCTCCCAAAATCTCACTCGTTTTATCAAACTGAAAGTCTCTCAAACGCTCTATATCCTCAATAGCTTTATAAAGGGCATTATCCCCCTCATCACGCGCTGCATGGCCACTTTTGCCCGTTGTAACTCCGTCAAGAACAACAAGACCCCTCTCTGCTACAGCCGCCTGCATAGAGGTCGGCTCACCAACAATAGCCATATCTATCTTTATACCGCAACGACTAAACAGGTCAAGCATTGCACGCATACCATGCTCACCCATTGTCTCCTCCTCTGCCGTGAGTGCCAAAACAAGGTTAAAGCCAAGCAAAGATGTATCACTATACTCAGAAAAGAGTGCTATAAGAGAGACCAACGAGGCCCCAGCATCGTTACTTCCAAGTCCTAAAATCTTTCCATCCTCAAGCTGTCCGCTGTATGGGTCAAATGTATATCCTGCAGCAGGTTTTACCGTATCATGATGAGAGTTTAGCAGTAGTGTAGGTTTCTTACTATCAAAACCATCTGCCACCACCCAAACATTGTTGTAATAGCGATTTACAACAGCTCCATGTTCTGTAAGAAATGTCTCAAGCAGGGCAGCACTCCCCTCCTCACAACCCGAAACAGATGGTGTTGAGACAAGAGTGCGCAATAGCTCCACACAACTTTCAACCGTTACTTTACGCATTGTTACAACACAATTTTAGTTCCGCTTTCCACAAGCAACTCCTCTGAGTGTTTTATTGTAACACTCTTAACACCCTCAGAGACAGCCTTCAGAGCGTTGTCAATCTTTGGTATCATACCCTTATTTACCACACCCTCTGAGAGTAACTTTTTATAGCTATCAGAACGAATAGTGCCGATAACAGAGTTCGGATTATCTATATCTGTAAGCACTCCTCGTTTTTCAAAGCAGAAGATAAGCTCTGTATCCACTTTTTCAGCCAAAGCCATTGCCACAGAAGAGGCAACTGTGTCTGCATTACAGTTTAACAACTCCCCCTCTCCATCATGCATTATAGAGCAGAATACAGGCACTATACCCCTCTCTATCAGACTGAGTATAAACTCCGCATCAACTCCGGATGTTGAGATATCGCCAACAAATCCAAAATCTATCGGCATTGCGGCTCTACGCACAGCACGAATAACAGATGCATCTGCGCCAGACAGACCTATAGCATTACAACCCTCTGATTGCAGAAGAGCCACAATATGCTTGCTTACAAGGCCTGCATAGACCATTGTTACAACATCTATAGTCTGTCTATCGGTAACTCTTCGGCCTTCAATCATCGTGGTAGTAATGCCCAACTTTTCGCTTAGGCGCGTAGCTATCTTTCCGCCTCCATGCACAAGGACCTTAGGCCCCTGAATTTTGGCGAAATCAGCAACAAAAGCCCTTAGAGCCTGCTCATTGTCAATTACATTACCACCTATTTTTACAACCTTTACCATTGAAACATAGTTTACAGACTCTCCAAAAGTCGTTTGAGTACCACCTGTGCCGAAATTTCACGATTTGCAGCCTCTGGAATCACAAGGCTGTTTTCAGACTCTATAACCTGGTCTGTTACAATCATATTTCTGCGCACAGGCAAACAGTGCATAAAGTAAGCATTGTTTGTAAGTGCCATCTTACTGCTATCCACAGTCCAATCTCGGTCTGTAGAGAGCACCTGACCGTATGTATCATCAGCAAATGCAGACCAATTTTTGGCATAGATAAAGTCCGCACCCTCAAAGGCCTTCAGTTGGTCATACTCTATCTGCTCAGGGCGTACAAAGCGAGTGTCAAGTTCATAACCCTTTGGATGTGTTACCACAAGCTCATACCCTGCCGCATTTATCCACTCGGCAAAGGAGTTTGGGACAGCTTGTGGCAGAGCCTTTGGATGTGGAGCCCAAGTAAGGACAACCTTTGGGCGAGCAACCCTCTTATATTCCTCTATTGTAATAAGGTCTGCAAAACTCTGAAGTGGATGTCCTGTAGCCGCCTCCATAGAGAATACCGGACGACCTGAATAGCGGATAAACTGCTCAATTACCCTCTCTTCATAATCCTCCGCCTTATTTTTTAGACCCGCAAAAGAGCGTACTCCGATAATATCGCAGTAGCTACCCATTACAGGTATCGCCTCAAGCAGATGCTCCGCCTTATCGCCATCCATTATAACGCCGCGCTCGGTCTCAAGTTTCCACGCACCTTGATTAACATCCAACACCATAACATTAAGACCCAAATTCATCGCAGCCTTCTGCGTTGAGAGTCGGGTACGCAATGATGAGTTGAAGAATATCATCAGCAGAGTCTTATTTCTTCCAAGCTCGGTATATGCGAACTTGTTCTTCTTAATCTCCAAAGCCTCAGCAACGGCAGCATTTAGGTCGCCAATATCTGCTACTCGTGTAAAATATCTCATAATAGTTCTTTGAAATTTGATATAAATATATCCACCTCTCTACTTGTTATTGTCAGAGCAGGCAGTAATCTTATTGTTGTTGCTCCCGCGCCACCGGTAAATATATGGCGTTCAAAGAGTAATCTTTTTCTTAACTCCGCAGCAGAGCCATCAATCTCAATACCTATCATAAGTCCTCGACCCCTAACCTCTTTCAGCTGAGGAATCTTTTTCAATTCCGAAACAAGATACTCTCCAACCTCGCGAGCATTCTCAACCAGATTTTCGTTCTCTATAACATCAAGAACCGCAATGGCAGCAGCGCAAGCGAGATGATTTCCGCCAAATGTTGTTCCGAGCATACCATGTTTTGCCTCAAATTGTGGAGAAATCAACACCCCACCCATCGGAAAACCATTTGCAATACCTTTGGCGACAGTTATAATATCAGCCTTGATACCTGAGTGCTGGTGGGCAAAAAAGTCGCCACTTCTACCATAGCCCGACTGAATTTCATCTGCAATAAGCACTACTCCATACTTTGTTGCAGCCTCTCTAAGGCCCACAAAGAACTCATCTGTCGGACAGTGGATACCTGCCACACCCTGAATGCCCTCAATAATTACCGCACAAAACTCTTCTGTTGCAAGCTTTGCACAAACAGCCTCAATATCGTTTAGTGGCACAAACTCAACATTGTCAGTTCTATTGAAAGGCGAGACAATCTTTGGATTATCCGTTGCCGCCACAGCTCCCGAAGTTCTGCCATGAAAAGCCTTTGAGAAGGCAAGCACTTTACTTTTGCCTGTATGAAAAGAGGCAACCTTTATAGCATTCTCATTTGCCTCCGCGCCTGAATTACAGAGAAAAAGCGAGTAATCATTGTATCCGCTTACTCTGCCCAACTTCTCAGCCAAAGTCGTTTGCAGAGAGTTTTTAACCGAATTTGAATAGAATCCCAAACGAGATACCTGCTCTGAAACAGCTGCCACATAGTGAGGATGAGCATGCCCAATACTTATTACCGCATGACCCCCATAAAGGTCCAAATACTCTGTTCCTGCAGCATCATAGACATAGTTGCCTGAGCCACGAACAGGTTCCACATCATAGAGTGGATATACATCAAACATCTTCATTAGAATCCACTTGATTTAAGATTAAGACCTAAATTTTCATCATATCCGAGCATTATATTCATATTCTGCACAGCCTGACCCGATGCACCTTTCAGCAGATTGTCTATAACGGATACAATATGGAGTTTATCGCCATGTTTTGAGAGCGAAAGCACCGCCTTATTGGTATTTATAACCTGCTTCAAGTCCACGCTCTTACTTGACACAAAGGTAAATGCAGCATCTTTATAGAAATCTTTATACAGAGCCACAGCCTCCTCTTCTGTCATAGAACACTGAGTATATACAGAGGCAAAGATACCGCGGGCAAAATCACCTCGCATAGGCACAAAATTAACCTCCTTGTCAAAATCCGACTGCAAAAGCTTCAATGTTCTACATATCTCTATAAGATGCTGATGTTCAAAGAGTTTATAGACAGATATATTATCACTTCTCCAGCTGAAATGAGTTGTAGCACTCGGTTTTACTCCAGCCCCTGTAGAGCCTGTAATTGCCGTTACATGTACCTGGTCTGAGAGTTTTTTTGCTGCTGCGAGTGGCAAAAGTGCAAGCTGAATAGCTGTTGCAAAGCAGCCCGGATTGGCTACCTTTTGTGCTACCGCAATTTTGTTGCGATTTACCTCAGGAAGACCATACACATAGCCGCAACTCTCGTCTCTAAAGTCCTGAGCAAGGTCTATAACCTTCAGGGTTTCAGGCATCGTATTCTCTTCCCAGAATTTACGACTCTGTCCATGTGCAGAGCAGAGAAATAGCACATCTACAGCCTCTAAATCATACTCTGACACAAAGCACAACTCTGTCTGACCTATAAGTCCGCCATGAATATCACTTACAGCATTGCCTGCATTACTTGTCGAGTGGACAAAAGCAATCTCCACCTGTGGATGTGTTACAAGCAATCTTATAAGCTCTCCTGCG
>JAFWBN010000219.1 GCA_017507075.1 Alistipes sp.
AAGGCCCTGTGATGCTGTGAATGTCGTGGTGAGAGCTCCGGCCTGAAGTGAACCGTGTACTGCACCTGCAGCACCTCCCTCACTCTGCATCTCGGTTACCTTTACGGTCTCTCCGTGTAAGCCAAGTAATCTACTGGGCAGAGGTCGTTAATACCTACTACCTCGTACTTGTCAGTCTGAGTGCAAGCTGCACGGAATACCATACGACCAATACGACCAAAGCCGTTGATACCAATTTTAATAGTTGCCATAGTTTTTTAATGAATTATAGTTAAAAAATGTAAAAAGTTTTTCTGTTCTTTATAACCGCCACAAAGGTACAAATTTTATACAAAACCACAAATGTTTTGGCGTTTTTTTGTGCTATTTGTTGCGCAGCTTTCTCTCTGAGCCTCAGCACTTGTCTTTAGGGCGTATTGATGTTACAGATGTTTTTTTGCCCTCTTTGCCATTGCCGATGCAAAGACAAAGTCATTTAGCTCCGGATTGTCGGTCTCTAAAATATCATCTTTGCTGCCTTCCCACCACTTTTTTCCGCCATGGATATAGGCGATTTTCTCGCCAATCTCCATAACCGAGTTCATATCGTGCGTGTTTATGATTGTTGTGATATTGTATTCACGAGTAATACTCTGTATAAGATTGTCTATGACAATAGATGTCTGAGGGTCGAGACCTGAGTTTGGCTCATCGCAGAATAGATAGCGCGGATTGAGAACTATTGCACGGGCTATAGCTGCACGCTTAATCATACCTCCTGACAGCTCTGAAGGGTAGAGATGCGGAGCATGTGATAGCTCAACTCTCTCAAGACAAAACTCTACTCTCTCTCGCTTTTCAGCCTCACTTTGCTCTGTAAATAGGTCAAGAGGCAGTTTTATATTCTCAAAAACCGTAGCCGAGTCGATAAGAGCTCCACCCTGAAAAATCATGCCTATATCCTTGCGAATAGCCTTTCGAGCCTTGAATCCTAAGCTTGTATAGCAAACATCGTCAAAGAATATCTCGCCTCTATCCGGCTCGTGCAAACCAACTAATGTTTTTAGCAATACGGTCTTTCCGGAACCACTTCTACCGATGATAAGGTTGGTTTTGCCTGTCTCGAAGGTGATATTTATATCGTCCAGAACAGTTCTGCCTTCAAAACTCTTAAATATATGGTTACACTTTATCATCGCATCAACTGTGTTAGTATAAGGTTGAAAATCATAATCATAATAGAGCTGATAACCACAGCTGTAGTGGAGGCTTTGCCCACCTCCAAAGAGTTACCCTTAGCATAGTAACCATAGAAACCTGATATAGAGGTTATCAGAAAGGCAAATACCATCATTTTGACAAGCGAATAAGTTATCTCATAGCTGTCAAAACAGTACAGCAATCCATCTATAAAGTCGCTTGGCAACATAATGCCCATCTTGGCAACTAAATATCCGCCACCCATACCTACAATCATACTGAAAGCGGCAAGGAACGGGAAGAAAATCATCGTTGCAATGATTTTTGGCAGAATAAGATATGCCGCAGAGTTTACGCCCATAATCTCCAGCGCATCAATCTGTTCTGTAATTCTCATTGTGCCAATCTCTGATGCAATGTTACTGCCAACCTTTCCGGCAAGAATTATGGCAATGACAGTGGATGAAAACTCCAAAATCATAGTCTCCTTTGTCGCATAACCAATCATGAGCTGCGGGATAAATGGCGACTCAAGGGTTATTGCCATCTGTATAGTTATAACCGCTCCGATAAATACAGATATTATCGCCGTCAGCGGTATAGAGCCAACACCTAATTGGTCAAGCTCCACAATAACACGCCTATAGTAAATACTCCACTTCTCCGGACGGGAAAAGACCTTTCCCATCAGAATACAGTATCGCCCAAGTGTCTCAAAAAACTTCATAATAGTTTGATAGTTACTGCTCTTTATCCTCTTCTACCTCTTTGAAAGGGACATATTCGCCAACATCATCGTTTACACGCTGCTCCTGTCTGGGTATGTGTAGGGTTACTCTTCCCGATTTGGATTTATGACTGCTGCTTGTAGAACCATTTGCACTACTGCCGGCATTGTTTTGCATCTGCTTGCGAATCTTTCTTACCCTAAACAGTAGAATAATAACGCCTATAATGGCAAGGATAAGCGGTATAAGTATAAAAATAGCAAATACCCCCAACAACCCCGGAGCTGCAACGATAATCATTATCAGCAGCAGTGTTGTCAGCGGATTGCGACGCATAGTATCAAGTAATCTCTCAAAAAATCCCATTATATACATATTTTTCTTGCCGTCGCCGCAAAGATACTAAAAAAAGTGGGAATCAGAAAATTATATAGCTCTGTTATGTTCTGTTTAGCACATATTTAGTCTGTTTTGAATAGTCTGTAGAGTGTCTGTTTTGTAGGTTTAATGCACGACATAAAAATAACAAAGGGTTGCACGAAAGTACAACCCTTTGCTGTTTATTTGAGGTGGCGGACCCCCCCCCTCGCATTACATAAATTACTCCTCAGCAACAACTGAAAGGCTAACCTCTGCCTTAACCTCGCGGTGAAGTTTTACAGCAGCCTTATACTCGCCTACAGTCTTGATACCCTCAACGGTGATGTTCTTCTTGTCAACCTCGATGCCCTTAGCAGCAAGTGCCTCAGCAACATCAGCAGAGGTGATAGAACCGAAGATGCGACCCTCCTCAGCCTTTACAGCGAAAGAGAGAGAGAGGTTCTCAAGGGTTGCAGCAAGTGCCTGAGCATCAGCAAGAATCTTAGCATCCTTGTGAGCTCTCTGGCGGAGGTTCTCAGCAAGCACCTTCTTTGCAGAAGCTGTAGCTGCCTTAGCAAAACCCTGTGGAATCAGATAGTTGTTTGCATAACCCGGACGAACATTAACGATATCGTTTGCGTAGCCCAAGTTCTCTACATCTTTAATCAAAATAATCTCC
>JAFWBN010000017.1 GCA_017507075.1 Alistipes sp.
CATCGACTACATCGAAGCCGAAGTTGAAGGTGTCCTCATTTTCAAAGTCAATAGCGGTGAGAGTTCCGTTTTCATCCTCTTCAGTCTTGATAAATTTCTCATTTTATTTACAGCAATGTATATTTATACCCGTTTTCAACTCTATATCTCTACAGAGATGTTCTACAGCCTCAAATTGCGTTGAGTCAATACCATAGTGAGAGAGATAGAGAGTTACTTCACTATTTTCATGCTCATCTTCCTCTATTTTTGTAATCATACCCACGGCTGATGTAAAGTTGGTTATCGGGTCAATAACAATAAAAGAGCCTGTCTGCTTGCAGTCTTTATAGTTATCGCCAATAATAGGCTCGGAACACAATATCTCGACTTTAGCTATTTGATTGAGTGTCAGGCTATCTGATTGGAAATATTCTGCTCTGTTTACATCCAAGCAACTTACAATCTTGTCAATTCTTCCTCTCAGGGTATGGGTATTATGTTTGATATAGAAATTTTTGCCTGTATCTGCCGCCGTAGAGTCCATCCACACCATTAAAGCCTCAACTCTATGTCCTATTGTCGGGCGTGGCGCACATTTAAGCACAAGCATCTCTCCGCGCGAAAGGTCAATCTCATCATCCAGAGTGATTGTTACAGATTGAGGTGCAAAGGCTGTATCTAAATCACCATCGTATGTAACGATTCTCTTTACCTTTGACTCCTTTTCTGAAGGCAAAGCAACCACGCTATCCCCTACGCTGACAACTCCAGAGGCTATTTTACCTGCAAAGCCGCGAAAATCAAGATTGGGTCTGATAACAAGTTGTATAGGAAATCTAAAAGGCAGCAAATCAATATTTCTATCTATCTCTACACTCTCAAGCAATTTTAGCAGTGGCAAGCCGCTAAACCACGGCATATTTTTAGACTCTGTTACCACATTGTCGCCCAGCAGAGCCGAAACGGGGATTGTATGTAGGTTTGAAAACTCTATGCCCTGCAAAGCAAGCCACTCTTTGTACTCTAAAACGATGTTATTAAATCGCTCTTCGGAAAACCCTACTAAATCCATCTTATTTACAGATAGCACAACATGTTCAATACCAAGCAGTGAGATAATAGTGCTATGCCTACGAGTTTGTTGTGTAACCCCATATCTGGCATCGACAAGTATAATGGCAAGGTCAGCCGTAGAGCCGCCTGTAATCATATTGCGCGTATATTGTTCGTGTCCTGGGGTGTCGGCAATGATAAACTTACGAGAATTTGTAGCAAAGTATCTATATGCCACATCTATTGTTATTCCCTGCTCTCTTTCCGCCTTCAGTCCATCACACAGTAGAGCATAATCTATATTTTCACCAGCATTTCCCCGCCTCTGTGAATCCTTTTCAAGAGCCTGCAGCTGGTCCTCATAAAGTTGTTTGCTATCCACAAGCAGACGACCTATAAGCGTACTCTTTCCATCATCTACACTACCCGCAGTAAGCACTCTTAGCAGACCTTTCTGTTCATCTCGGCTAAGGAACTCCTTGATGCTATCTTTTTGTCTTTTCATATCAAGATTTCTCTAAAAATATCCCTCCCTCTTCTTCTGCTCCATACTACCCTCGCAGTCAAAATCTATAACTCGTGTTGTTCGCTCAGACTTTGTTGCAACCATCATCTCCTCCACAATCGCCTCAATACTATCGGCTCTGCTCTCTATCGCTCCTGTCAGTGGATAGCAACCAAGAGTCCTAAATCTAACACAGCGAATCTCTGCCCTATCTGCCAGCTGTTTAGGCATACGGTCATCGTCAACAAGAATAAGATTTCCATCTATATTTACAACCTTTCGCTCTTTGGCAAAGTATAGAGGAACAATCGGAATCCTCTCTAAACGGATATATTGCCATATATCAATCTCTGTCCAATTGCTTAGAGGAAAGACGCGGATACTCTCACCTTGACAGATGCGTGTATTGTATATATCCCATAGCTCAGGGCGTTGATTCTTAGGGTCCCACTGCTGATAGCGGTCTCTGAAAGAGAATACTCTCTCCTTGGCGCGACTCTTCTCCTCATCACGCCTCGCCCCACCAAAGGCGGCATCAAAACCGTACTTCTTCAGAGCTTCAAGCAGTGCCTGAGTCTTCATTAAATCTGTATGCACCTTACTGCCGTGTGTAAAGGGTCCCACACCATCCTCAAAGGCCTTACGGTTGTACTCTACAATAAGATTCCAATTATGCTCTGCAGCGTATCTATCCCTAAATTCT
This sequence comes from Alistipes sp., assembly GCA_017507075.1. Classification (GTDB taxonomy): domain Bacteria; phylum Bacteroidota; class Bacteroidia; order Bacteroidales; family Rikenellaceae; genus Alistipes. The sequence continues at coordinate 2,244 of JAFWBN010000017.1, forward strand.
ATCATCTCCCGAAACTTCCACTTTGAATCTATATGCAGCAACGGAAATGGCACTTTGCCGGGATAGAATGCCTTCTCTGCAAGTCGTACCATTACAGAGGAGTCTTTACCGATAGAGTAGAGCATCACCGGATTTGAAAACTCGGCTGCAACCTCTCTGATAATATGTATAGACTCTGCCTCCAGAGCCTTAAGGTGGCTAATATTGTAACTCATACACAACTCTTGATGCTATTCTGTTCATAATCTCATCTACACAACTCTCAACACTTCTGTTTGTCGTATCAATACTTATATCAGCAGACTTCGGCTCTTCAAATCGTGCAGAAATTCCCGTAAAATCGGTTATCCCTCCCTGACGGGCTTTGGCATACAGTCCCTTTACATCACGCCTCTCACACTCTGCAAGCGGAGTGGATATGTATATCTCCATTATATTACCCTCTCCAATAATACTACGCGCCAAGGCCCTCAAATATGCGTTTGGCGAGACAAAAGCGGCTATTGTAACAATGCCTGTATCGTTAAATAACTTGCATATCTCGGCAGTGCGGCGAATATTCTCCTCTCTATCCATATCAGAGAAAGAGAGGTCTGAATTTATCCCGCTACGGATATTATCGCCATCTAAGACTTTACACAGCACCCCCTGCAAGGCAAGTCTGCGCTCTAAGGCTACAGCAATAGTGCTTTTACCTGACCCAGAAAGTCCTGTAAACCAAAGCGTTACCCCTCGTTGATGTAGTTGTCTCTCCTTCTCCTCTTTGGAGAGCATGTTGTTAAAAATAGGATAGATATTCTTCATACTCAAAAACTCCAAAAAATGGGTATAAAAATCATTGACACAACAAAAGCAATAATATTTAGTGGCAGTCCAATGCGGACAAAGTCTCTAAATTTATACCCTCCTAAGCCCTGCACAATCATATTTGTCTGATAGCCTATAGGGGATGAGAAACTTGCCGAAGCGGCAATGCATATTGCAATACAGAAGGGAGTTGGACTGACCCCTAACTGTGTGGCGGCAGATAGTCCTACAGGAAAGGCAAATGCCGCAGCTGCATTATTTGTAATAATCTCGGTAATAATATTTGTAGTAATGTATATTGCTACCAAAACAATATGCGGCGACACATCTTTAGAGAGTGATATAAGCATAGATGCAAGAGCTGAAGCAAGCCCCG
>JAFWBN010000018.1 GCA_017507075.1 Alistipes sp.
GAATAATCCACCCTCAATGCCAAACTCATTGCGAGAAACCGAACTTCCGCAAACAATGTTTTTGTCAGCAAAATTGGTAACTCTGCTCTCTTTGCCCTCTGCGTCTATCCAAACGATATTATTCTCACGAATCACAGCATGTGCTTTTGCCTCTGTACTCTCTGTAACTTGTACTTTGCTCTGCTTGCCGCTACGGATATTTGTTGCAATGGTAACAGTGTCTTGTTTGTGCAGAAAACATCCAGAATGCTCTGTACTCCATGATATATGATAGTTTTCAGGGATTAGCTTTCGACTTAGTATCGCCTCTTCCATTGTCAGCAGACGGCGATTTTCGGCTGTTGCACCAAAAACTGTTATGGCGCAGAAAAATAGCAGTAGGTTTCTCATTATTCAGTCTCTAAAATAGATATTTTTCGGTTTTTACTCTCTTGATATATGTATGAATATCGCTCCAAGCCTCGTCAGATAGGGTAGTGCCTACAACCTCGATAACCTTGCCGGCAGTAACTGCGCCTATTGTGCCACATTGACGCAAATCAAGACCTTCGGTAAGACCGTAGAGAAATCCGGCAGCATAAAAGTCGCCGGCACCCGTGGTATCCACTCGTTTTGCTGCCGCCATGATGCCTACATGCACAACCCTCTCTCCATGCTTAATTAGCGCACCCTTCATGCCTATCTTTACAACGGCAAGGTCGCACATCTGCGAGATATATTGCAATGCATTTATAGGCTCACTCTCGCCGGAAAAAACCTTTGCCTCATCTTCGTTTGCAAAGACAATGTCGATGTATTTTTCAACAAGATTAGTCAAAAAATCAAGATTCTCCTCTACAACATTAAAACTTGCAAGGTCTATAGCAACCTGTAGCCCGCACTCTTTTGCTCGCCTTGCAACAGATTCTATAAGTGTGTGGTCCTGAACAAGATAACCCTCAATATACAGACAGTCATAGCCGCTAAAAACCGAAGAGTCTATCTCGTCTGCTGTTAACTCTAATGCCGCGCCGAGGTGTGTAAGCATTGTCCTCTCGCCATCCGGGGAGATAAGCGATACACACTTTCCTGAGCGATTGTTTCCGCGAAAAATAACAGGCTTGATGGCTAAATTCTCCAATGCTTGCTCAAAAAAGTCTCCTGTGGTATCCTTGCCTACCTTGCCTATAAATCCCACCTCTGCGCCAAGTTGAGCCATGGCGCGTATTGTGTTATCTGCCGAGCCGCCTAAAGATAACGAATATGGACGACCTGCAACGGCCTTTGATACTTCAGACTGCAATTTGCTATCAACCAGCGACATTGAACCTCTGGCAATGCCATACTTCTCAAGCACGCTGTCGCTGCTTAAATTTACTAACATATCGGTAAGGGCATTTCCGATACCTATAACTCTCTTCATCTATTGTAGTGTTAAATTGAAAGAATCTTTACAAGCTCTATATTACTCTGTTTGACTGTTTTTGTATGACTTAGTGCCTGACAGAACGGAGTATATGTTATCTCACCATTTTTAATACCTACCATAATATTCCTCTGACCCTCTTTTAGAGCCTCTATCGCAGCTGCACCAAGCCTTGATGCCAAAATTCTGTCTGCTGCCGTAGGCGAACCTCCTCGCTGAAGGTGTCCTAAGATTGTAACCCTCGCGTCATATTGAGGATACTCTTCCTCTACTCTCTTTGCCAAACCTATAGCTCCTCCCGTTGCAGGATTCTCCGCAACAAGAACTATTGCTGAATTTTTGCTCTTACGGAAACCATTGTCTATAAGAGCTTTAAGCTGGTCATTGCCCGTCTCGGCCTCAGGAATTATCGCAGCCTCTGCACCTGTGGCAATCGCACCATTAAGTGCTAAATAACCTGCCGTATGACCCATAACCTCTACAAAAAAGAGTCTTTCGTGTGAAGTTGCCGTGTCTCGCAGTTTGTCAACAGCATCAACAATGGTGTTTAGTGCCGTGTCATAACCTATCGTGGTATCTGTACCCGATAAATCGTTGTCTATCGTTCCCGGAAGTCCTACTATAGGAATATCAAACTCCTCGGCAAAAATCTTTGCACCCGTAATTGTGCCATCGCCACCAATTACCACTAACGCATCAATACCCTCCTTTTTCATATTCTGAAAGGCAGTCTCTCTTCCTTCTGCGGTCTTAAACTCGTTGCAGCGGGCAGTCTTAAGAATTGTTCCTCCGCGCTGAATTATGTTACTCACACTATTGGAGTGAAATTCAATAATCTCTCCCGTAATAAGACCTTTGTAACCCCTCATTATACCCTTTACACTCCAGCCATTAAATCGCGCCGTACGCGTAACGGCACGAATCGCTGCGTTCATCCCTGGAGCATCACCTCCAGAGGTGAGTATTCCTATACATTTTATTGTTGCCATAGTTTTACCTAATATTTCGTCCAAAAGTACAAATAAATATTGGAAAATCAAAAGCTATTCCATTTGTTGTCATAGCACGGCATCTACGGCACATCCCTCAAATCCCTGAATAGGAAATACGCTAAAGTATGTCCTATCCAGGGATTTTTCACGATGCACCGTACCTGTCGCACTCTGACAACAAATTTGTCGTGATAGTGGCACATTTCCTGCCGCTGTTTCATCTTCGGCAAAGGGAAATACGCATAGTATGTCCCTTCGCCTCAGATTTCAACGAGCGTTGTAAATGCACCACTCTGACAACAAATTGGTGCTTTGATTTGGCGGAGGGGTGCTTTAATCTTGGCGCGCGTCCCTAAGGACCTTAGAGACTTTAGAGTCCGCAAGTTCCCATAGCAAGCGGATACAAAAAAAGACAACCGCTTCAAAGCGATTGTCTGTCGAAAATTTCTCTTTGTGGCGGAGAGAGAGGCTCTAAGACGAAAAATACCATAGAATACAATAGAATAACAAAACGGCAATTTACGCGCCTTTTGCCGGATATTTGGATA
>JAFWBN010000019.1 GCA_017507075.1 Alistipes sp.
ATGCTATCTGTACGCTCCTGCACCGTATAACAATATACCATATCCGTTCCTATATACAATCCTAAATTGGAGTTATGATATTGACGAAATGACCATCACTCTTACAAACAACGATTACCTTTTGGCAGGTAGCAGCTTTGCCACTACACAACTCACCCTCAGATACTACCGCTATGGAGAGTTTATCATGGATGGTCTGCAACCCTCTTCTGCACCACTTACAGGATATACTATCCGCTATATAGGCGAAGTTGACGGCAGTGGCACCCGCGCCGAATTTGAAGACAGATTCAAAGACGAAACGGTCTTTGGTAGCCTAAACGGTGAGACTTTTAGGTAGCACTTGTTGAAAAAAAATAGGGTCTTTAGAGTCTCTAAGGTCCTTAGGGACTATAGCGCGCCTAAATCAAAGCACTCATTTGTCGTCAAAAGGTAGTAGTTGCAACGCTCGGTAAAAACTACAGCGATGGGCTGTACTCTTGTACTGCTCATTGCTGTAGTTTTTATTAGCGGCAGCAAATGCTGCCTTTTCACAACAAATTCCTATCGTGAACACATACGAATTATAGAACCATATCCTAAATATTGAGGATTACCATTGACCCAAACAGTTGCCATAGGAGGATTGTCATAATCGTCTCCCAAATATGTGTAACCTCCAACAATAATATCATCTTTACAGTTTACAACGCCAACAGCTGCTCCCGTACCAAGCATACTATAATCTCCACCCTGCCAAAGAATAGCAAACTCCTCATCACTATCCGACATAACGCCACTAACATAAGTATCGCCAGATTTTACAGACACATCTGTTGCATAAGCATCAAACTGGGCATCCGAAAGGAGTTGAGTAGGCTCGCCATTTTTCCAGATACAAGGTAGAGCTATATCACTTGTCAAAGAATAAACCTCACCCATGACATATACATCCTTTCCGATAACAGATACAGAGTATGCCGCACCCTCAACAGTCTCCTCCGGAGTTTTAAGAATTGTAACCTTGCCATTTTGCCACATTGCCGGCATAACCATACCGTTAACATCCACAGAGCCAGTTGCATATAGGTCATTACCAACACCATCTATGGAGTTTACCTCTGCATTATTAGACTTGGTATCAAAGAGCGACGGAGTCCCATTTTTGAACAACACGGGAGTTGTCCGATATCCTCCACCTGTACTTACATACAGCGACGCGAGTGCATAAACATCGCCACCAACTACAGCAACATCAGTAAAACCATCTATCACATTACCAGACAACTGCTCACTATCCATATCAATACTGAGAATCTGCTTACCATTTTTCCAGATAACATTGTAATCGCCAACACCATTTTCCAACATTCCACAACTATAGACATCCTCTCCATCTACACAAATTCCCAATGCTACAGAGAAAGTTTCTGGCTCACTTATTGCATACAGGACCTGGCCATCTTTCCATACCGTTGCTGCAATACAATCACTCTCCAAATCATAATTCATACCTGCAGCATACCAAGAACTTGCCTCTACCTCTACCGGAGGCTCTGGAGTCTGAGTCTGATTCTCCTTCTCTCCTGGATTATCGTCGCGCTTGCAAGATACTACAAGTGGCAGGGTTATCAACAATAACGCTCCCACAAAAATTGGCATAAAAACTCTTCTCATAACTTAACTATTTTGGTGTTTATATAACAAAACTATAAAAAATTATTGAAAAATCAAAAAAAATCAACCAAAATGTATAAAACATGTGAGCCTAATTAAAGCCTCAATTTATCGTCAAAACAGAGCAAACACAACGCTCGAAAAAAAGTGCCTGCATAGGGAGTTACTTTTCGTTTCTCCCTTTGCAGGCACTTTTATTAGCGGCAGCAAACGCCGCTTAAAATCAATTTTTAAGCTACAGCAGATGCGATAAGGAAGGTTGCTGCAACAGTAAGGATTGCATAAAGCTCTGGGAAAGCTGCAAGGATAAGGGTCTTACCCATAACATCATGACCGTTACCGATAGCTGCAATACC
>JAFWBN010000020.1 GCA_017507075.1 Alistipes sp.
GCAGTTTCTCCGAAAGTTTTTGGTGCCGCTTTTTTCAAAAAGCGGCGGTACTTAGGCGGGCGTTACTCGAAAAAGCGGGCAGTTGTGAATCTATTTACTTAGAAGATGATTCAAGGCGGTCAAGTTTATCGAGCAGTCTTGCGCACACTTCGTCGTTCATTTCATAGGCGACAGATTGAGCGGCAGACTGTTCTGCCTCTTTTTTTGATTCGCCCAGGCCATGTCCAACCTCAAGGTTGTCTATAAGCACGACGCTTTGGAAATTATGAGCCCCGGCGGTTGCATTTTTGCCTATACCTTTAGTCTTGAAGAGTATTGTGTGGTGGTGTTTTTGTCCCCACTCTATAAGTCGGCTCTTGAAGTCAGTCTCTGTCTCATCAACCTGGTCGAGGGCGAGGTTTGCAGGGTATATTTTGTTTATCAGCAGTCGGTTTACAAAGTCATATCCTTGGTCGAGGTATATTGCGCCCATCATTGCTTCGAAGGCGTCGCCGAAGATATGTTTTTGAGATATGGTTGCTGAGTGGTTGCTAATCACGCACTTGTCGAGTCCCAATTTCTTCGCAACGCTGTTCAGCGATTGGCGGGATACTATCTTTGAGCGCAACTGTGTGAGTCGTCCCTCGTCGTGCTCAGGGTACTCAATAAACAGATAGTCGGATGTTACGCTTTCGATGACTGCATCGCCGAGAAATTCGAGCCTTTCGTTGTTAATGCTCTGGTTGTCAATAACAACAGACGCTGATTTGTGAATCAGCGCGAGTTTATATAGCTCAATATTGTTTGGAATAAAACCAAACATATCGTCTATCATTTTATAGTAAGCCTTATCGCGCCCGAAATTGCGTTTTATCGGGCGAAGTATAAAATCAAGCACAGTTATATTCGACTTTAATGCCTGCTACAACTTTCTAAATACGACGGTTGAGTTGTGTCCGCCGAAACCGAAAGTGTTGCTCATGGCAACTTTGACATCGCGTCTTTGTGCCTCTCTAAGAGTTAGGTTTAGCTTAGGGTCGATTTGTGGGTCCACCTCTTCGACATTGATTGTTGGAGGGATAATACCCTTTGTGATAGCAAATACACACGCCAACGCCTCAACCGCTGCAGTTGCACCAAGAAGGTGTCCTGTCATGGATTTGGTTGACGAGATATTCATCTTATAAGCTACATCACCGAACAGGCCTTGTACTGCCGACAGTTCGGCAAGGTCTCCAAGCGGAGTGCTTGTTCCGTGAGCATTTAGATAATCGACATCCTCAACTCCTACACCGGCATCTTCAAGAGCCTGACGCATGGATATAATAGCACCCTTACCTTCCGGATGCGGTGCTGTCATGTGGTAGGCGTCGGCAGACATGCCACAATCTGCCACCTCGCAATAGATTTTTGCACCACGGGCAACAGCATGCTCATACTCCTCGAATACGAGCGCACCAGCACCCTCGGCAATCACAAAACCATCTCTGTCTTTATCGAAAGGACGGGATGCATGCTTAGGGTCGTCATTGCGAGTTGAGAGGGCTCTCATAGAGGAGAAACCTCCCACAGATGGGATGATTACGGGAGCTTCAGAACCGCCGGTAACAATTATATCTGCTTTGCCAAGACGAATCATTGTGCAGGCATCAATCATCGCATGATTTGATGAAGCACAAGCTGAGACCACGCTATAGTTTGGCCCCATAAATCCGTATTTGAGCGAGATATGACCTGCGGCTAAGTCCGAAATCATCTTTGGTACGAAAAATGGGCTGAAACGAGGTGTACCATTGCCCTCGGCCCAACCCATAACTTCGTCATAGAATGTTTGCATACCTCCAACGCCAGACGCCCAGATGACACCTGCACGCTCAAGGTTTATCTTCTGCACATCAATAGCCGAATCCTCAACAGCCTCGGTTGCTGCAACCAAAGCAAACTGAGCATATCGGTCATATTTGCGTAACTCCTTGCGGTCAAAATACTCTGATGGGTCAAAGTTTTTAACCTCGCAAGCTATGCGTGAAGAAAATTTGGTAGCATCAAAGGCCGTTATTGTATCGGCTCCGCTTACACCTTGTTCAAGGTTTCGGAAATACTCTTCTATATTGTTTCCAATAGGATTTATGGTACCTATACCCGTAACAACAACTCTCTTCAGCTCCATCACTCTCACAAACAATCTAATTACCTAATTTCAATTTTCTTTTCGAGGAAAAGGGACTATTTAATCTCGTCCTTGTGCTCCTCAAGATAGTTGAGAACATCGCCTACAGTCTGCATGCCCTCAGCAACCTCCTGTGGAATCTCGATACCGAACTCCTTCTCGAAATCCATCATCAGCTCTACGCTGTCGAGTGAATCTGCGCCGAGGTGGCCGGTAAATGATGCCTCAGGTACAACCTCAGACTCTTTTACACACAACTTGTTAACGATAGTCTTAACGACTCTCTCCTGAATGTTTGACATAACTTTCAATTTTTAGTTAAACATGTTACAAAACTTCGCCCTCAAATCTGCTATATAGACAACTTCATGCAATAAAGTTGCAATAATTGGTTGCAGATTACTAAGCAAATCGATTGCAAAGATAACACTTTTTTATTATCTTTGGCATAAATTTAGAAAAAATTTAACTCCAAGCTTGGTACTTGCAATGCCAAACTTCTTAAAACACAGTTATTTATATGAAAAGTATGAAACTTTTGCTTATTTCGAACTCTACAAATGCCGGAGAAGAGTACCTTAAGTACCCAATTGCTCAGATTGGTGAGCATCTAAAGGGTGTTAAAGAGGTCGTTTTTATCCCTTATGCAGCTGTTACCTTCTCTTATAGCGAGTATGAGAGAAAGGTGCAAAATCGTTTTAATGAGATAGGGGTAAAGGTTCGCTCTATACACAGAGAAAAAAATCCACTTAAGGCAGTACGCGAGGCTGAGGCTATATGTGTAGGTGGCGGAAATACCTTTGCACTGACCAAAAAGATGCAGCAGCAGGGTCTTATGGGTGCTATTTTGCGCAAAATTAAGGCTGGAACTCCGTATGTTGGCTGGAGCGCAGGTAGCAATGTCTGCTGTCCTACAATATGCACCACAAACGATATGCCTATCGTTGAACCTGAGTCTTTTAAGGCTATTGGAGCTGTGAAATTCCAGATAAATCCTCACTATTTAGATGCGAATCCAGAGGGACACGCAGGCGAAACTCGTGAGCAGAGAATCGAAGAGTATATTGAGGCTAACCCACGCAGATATGTTGTCGGCCTTAGAGAGGGTTGTATGTTGCGCCTTTTGGATGGCAAGTTAGAACTTATAGGCTCTCGCCCAATGCGAATCTTTAAGCGAGGTAAAGCTGCTTATGAGGTAAATAGTGGCGACGACTTGAGCTTCCTATTATAAATTTGGTATCACGGTGGTAGATAAAAATGAGCGCGGTAAACTCGGCGAAGAGTTTGCTGTAGATTGGTTGCGCAAAAATGGATTTATTATCTGTGCGCGCAATTGGCGATATGGTCGCTACGAAATAGATATCGTAGCTCTGCGCAGAGGCGTTATGCACTTTGTGGAGGTAAAAACCAGAGCTGTAGGCTCTATGACCACCGCCGAACAAGCTATAGATACTACCAAACGCACAGCCCTGCTCAAGGCAATGAATAAATATATCCGTACAAATCGTATGGCAAGTGATGTGCAGGTGGACCTTGCTGCCGTAGATGCGTATTTGGATGGAAGTTTTGTGATGGGGAGGTATATAGAGAATATAATGGGGTAGGGAATTTGTCGTGAAAAAGTAGCATTTGCTGCCGCTAACATATAAAACATCAAAGGGTCGTACTTTTGTACTACCCTTCGCTGTTTTATATGCCGAGCGTTGCAACTACTACCTTTTGACGACAAATTGGGTAGGTACTTTAATTTGGCGGAGGTTGAACTTTAATTGAGCGACGGAGATAGAAATGACATTTAATAGCAACGGGCTTTCAGCCCTCAATAACATAGAATAGCGCGCTACAGAACAAACTAAGTTTCGCAGTATTCGGATTTAGGGATTTTTCTCAACATAAGGCGCGATTTGCTCCCTGCCGATAACCTCAACTGCCGCTAAAATAAGCTCCTTTGTTCCCGCGCCCTTGGACGATGCAGTTTCAACGACAGGGCAGCCAAGCTTTTCTGAAAGAAGCTTTGAATTTATTTTATTTTCTCTTTTTACGTTGATGTCACTTTTATTAAGAGCTACGACAACGGGAATGCCAAGCTCAAGAAGCTGTGTTGTAAAAAACAAGCTTCTGCTCAGATTGGTAGCGTCAACTATGTTAATTATAACGTCGGGACGCTCATTTTTTATGTAATCACTTGTTATGCTCTCCTCCGAAGTAAATGCCGACATCGAATATGCGCCGGGGAGGTCTACCGCAATAAGCTCCTTATCTCCATTATAAAGTCCCTTCTTTACAGGGTGCTCTTTTTTATCAACGGTAACACCCGCCCAGTTGCCAACCTTTTCATTACTGCCCGTAAGAGCGTTGTACATTGTTGTTTTGCCGCTGTTGGGGTTACCCGCAAGTGCAATTCTCATTTATCTGAAATCCTCCTGAATATTAAGCCAAACTGTGAGTTAGCGAAAACTAACCGCCTGCCAAAAAAATAATTTGAAAATTATTCCTTTATCTCTATGGCCTCTGCTAAACCTTTGTCAATAGTATATCTTCCGTCCTTTATAGACACGATACAAGCCTTCTTAAGCTGGGAGATAACGGTAATAGGCTCACCGCTATAGCAACCAAGTGAAAACAGAAAAGCATCAAGCTCCTCGTCATCTGTATTTATGCTTTGAATGATATATTGTCAGAATTAGGTATTGAACTTGATGATGCTGTTATGATAGAAATTCCAGAAGAGGCTATTATTCGTCGTATTTCTGGCCGTTTTGCTTGTGCAAAGTGTGGAC
>JAFWBN010000021.1 GCA_017507075.1 Alistipes sp.
ACATCGCTATCGGCTTTGATATCGCCGGCAGTGACAACACAGGGACCCTTCGCCTCGACATAAATCGTCTTTTGCTCGTCGTCTCTTCGCCAAAGGGTATAAAAAAGAGGTCTATACAACTGATAAACACTGTAGTTTTTGTTGTTCTCTGCTATCCGAGAGACTTTTGCAACGATTTGATTTTAAGACACTTGACCCAGAGAAACACTGGTTTGATGTGCATATCTCCCACGCCTCACTCGACTTAGGATTAAAGAACTATCTGTTCTGCAACTATCCTGTAATCCACCGCCCACATAGTAGCCGCCCGTGGAAACAGATGAAGTACAAAAATCCGATAAAATACTACTTCCTAAAGTATATCCTAAAGAGATTTGACCAGATTTAGGTTCGATTTCCTTGTCTGCAGCCAGAAACAGTTTCTTACTCCTTTACCCTCTCAGGGTTCTCTTTAAGAAACTGCTCCCAAGATTTTGTACCTCGCTTGCGCGCCATCTTCTCGCCACCCAAGCCCTTTACTCGCTCATTGCCTAAAGCTGCATTTAGCGGATTTGAGACAGTATAATAGTGGCAAAGAGCTACCGCCATGCCATCTGTAGCATCCAACTTTCGCGGTCTGTCCTCTATATGAAGAGTCTTCATTACTATCCCCGCCACCTGCTCTTTTGAGGCTGAACCAATACCCGTAATGGCCTGCTTTATGCGCGTTGGAGCATATTCACTTACAGATTTGTTGCAACTAAGTGCCGCCGCCATAGCAACTCCTTGAGCTCTGCCAAGCTTGAGCATACTCTGAACATTCTGCCCAAAAAAAGGAGACTCCAAAGCCACCTCCTTAGGAGAATATTCAACAATCAAAGCCTTTACCCGCTCAAAAATATAACGCAACTTGTCGTATGGATTGGTTATCTTGTGCAAATCAATATCACCAAGTATTATCGGCTTTAGCTCCTTACCCCAAACCTCCAATACCCCATAACCCATAAAATTCGTTCCCGGGTCAAGACCAAGTATCCTGTATGGCACCGCCTGCTTTGTCATAAAAATAATTTTATTTTACAAATGTATAAAGATTTACTCAAACAAACTAATTTTTTAGCAATAAATAGGAATCTGTTGTGCTACAGTTTCAACACTCTCCTTTCATTTCATGCATTTTATGAATAAAACTGTATTATTGTGTAGCAGACATACGACAAAATGGGTATATTATGAATTTATTTTACTATTTTTGCCCGTTCAAAGTAGGTTTAGGACCAAAAACGGGTTAAAATTTGTCAAATATGCAAAAATATACAATCATTATCATTACAGCACTAACCTTAACAGGTTGTTCTTTTCATAGTTTCTCGCCTAAATATACAGAGGTTACATTTCCGAATTATCGTATTCCTGACAGCCTTACGGTATATAACGACTCCATTTCTGCAGCCTCTATTCTCTGGCGCAACTATTATAAGGATGAGAATCTACGCAATCTGATTGACGAGGGTCTGAAAAACAACTATACACTTCACTCGGCACTATTGCAGATTGAAAAGAGTGAGAGTTATGTTATCAAGAGTCGCAAAGGATTTTCACCCTCATTTAGCATTGGGATAAGTCAAAATGAGCAAAAACGCTCCTTAAGAGAGTCTGCATATAATGAGCACGGTATAGCATTACAGCTTACGGGATGGGAACTGGATATTTGGGGCAAATTGCGTAGCCTAAAGCGTGCAGCCTTGGCAGATTTACTCGCTAAAGAGTCGAGTGCTAAGGCAGTGAAAGTTAAACTGATAGCCGATATAGCCACTCATTACTATCGTCTTATATGTTTAGACTCTAAGTTACAGACCGTAAACGAAATAATTTCAAGCAACGAAAGTTTTTTAGGAGAGCAGTTGGAATTAAAACATAATCAGGAGCGTTTAAGCAATAAGCAGATATACTCCATCTATGAAAAAGATAAAATACTGTTGCCCAATATTCTATCTTCTTCAATAACTCTTTCGGATGTGGCAATAGAGCAAACCAAAGCAGAACTCTACAAGGCTCAAGCTATTAAACCAGACATAGAGGCTGATATTTTCATAACCGAAAATGCCCTAAATCTGCTACTATCAAGGCATAATTGCCCTATTAAGCGTTCTAAACTGGAGGATGTTATTAACAAGAAGTTATTGAACGATACTGTAAAAATTGGTGTGCCAGCCTGTTTGTTGCAATATCGTCCCGATGTAATGGCCGCTCAATTTGCTGTACAAGAGGCTTTTCATCTTCAAGATGCCGCTAAGGCAGCACTCTATCCATCTATAACAATAGGTGGTAGTGTGGGAATATTTGGCTCATTTAATGCTCAATGGGGAGATTTGCCACGCTCACTTACATACAACCTATTCACAGGTCTAAATCAAGCAATCTTTCAACAAGGGACTTTGAAACACAACAAGCGTATTAAAGAGATTGAGGCTCAGCAACGCCTTGATACTTACAAACACACCTTGCTTAAAGCTTGCACAGAGGTTAGCAATACTCTTATGTTCTACCATATGAACAAGACTAAGGTTGATAAACTTCTACAACAAAACGAGGCTCAAAATCGCGCCTATTCCTATAGTAAACACCTCTATATGAATAAAGAAGCTGGATATATAGATGTACTATCCGCTCAACGACCTATGCTGCAAACCCGCTTTAACCTCGCAGAGGCATTTATCGATTACTATATTAACTATATAGAGCTGTATAAATCACTTGGTGGCGGAGATAATTAACTGCCCGCTTTTTCAAGAATAGCATAGGATTAGCACAAAATAGGGTCATTAGAGACTTTAAGGTCTCTAAGGTCCTTAGGGACGCGCGCCAAAAATCAAAGCACCCATTTGTCGTCAGAGTGCGGCAGGTACGGTATATCGTGAAAAATCCCTGGATAGGACATACTTTAGCGTATTTCCTATTCAGGGATTTGAGGGATGTACCGTAGATGCCGTGCTATCACGACAAATTTGTTAGCGGAAGCAGGTATGCACTTATAAG
>JAFWBN010000022.1 GCA_017507075.1 Alistipes sp.
GCGCAGTATTAAGGGCTTTAGCCCGCTGTCATTTATTGTCATTAAATGTTATTTGCTTTTTCACTCCCTAAAATCCCGAACCTCTCTAATCTCCCTTCTGCAAATAAGAAATCCGGCATAGGCTCGATGCCTATGCCGGATTTAGTTTTGCGCTGACCCTAAGGTCTCTATTTAACTCAATTGACTTTTTCGCTCATTTGGGGACTCTTCGGCCATGCTACTTTGGAGTTGCACCATTTGTATAACTGCGTCGCAGTTTACGGCTGGGGCTATAGCGTAGTCTATAGGCATATTCCACTGAATCTGCAAGTTGAGCAGAGAGGATGCTATTGCGTCGTTATACTCTTTTGCGATAACTATAGTACAATCCACATCCGTATATTCTGCGAAGAACAGCGCACTGAGAGCTATCTGGAACGAAGGGACATATTTGACAACAATATTTTCGTCAGTACATCCGCTCTGTTTCAGACACATCAAGGCAGACCAGATATCAAGACCCTGCTCGGCGACAATACCAACCTTTATCTCTGATGGCGAAATCATCAATATTTAGCAATATTAGAGAGTTCCGAGAACCTTCTCAGCATCACGAGTCTCTACAGCCATAGGGTACTGAGCCTGAAGAGTCTGGTAGCACTTCTCAGCCTCAGCGGCGTTGCCAAGTGTTGCGTAAACCAAAACCTGCTTGTAGAGGTAAAGTGGAGCGGTGTAGATGTTCTCTGATGCGGCAACAGCCTTCTTGTAGAGGGATACAGCGGCCTCGTAGTTACCCTTCTCAACAGCGATATCGCCACGAAGACCGAGGTTCTGAGCATTTACAACCTCAGCAGTAAGCTCATCAACTGCGTCATACATTGCAAGATACTTCTCTGCATTGTCAAGGTCTCCAAGACGGAGGTAGCAGATACCTGCATAGTGCTTTGCAAGGTTTCCTGCAGGGGTAGAGCCATACTTCTCAAGAACATCAAGGAAGCCTGCGCCGTTCTCGTCTCCGTTGAGTGCAAGTGCGAAGTCAGGGTTTGCAACGCCAAAGCGGTCCTGAGCCTCAATGATAAGTTCTGATGCCTTCTCGGCATTACCATCAACAATAATGCTCTTGTAGAGATAACCTCCTACAACAAGGATAACAACAGCCAAAAGAGACAACATCACTTTTTTGCCGTTCTCCTGAAAAAATGCCTCTGTTTTGCTTACAGCCTCGGCTACCATTGCCTCCTGCTGATTTTCAATTTTTGCCATAATTTTTTATTGTTTTTTTAATAATTATTACGCATGTTTTCTATTCAATCCGCAAAAATAAGATTTTTTAATCAATAAACCACCATTTGCTGAGATTTTTTTGAATTTTATCAATTTTTAGTATCTTTGGAGGCGAAAACAAGGCATTATGTATCTTAAAAAGCTCTCTCTTATAAACTTCAAGAATCTGGCGCAGCAACAGATTGCACTGCAAAACGGCATAAACTGTTTTGTGGGGGATAATGGTACCTGCAAGACGAATATTATCGACAGTATCCACTACTTGTCGATGTGTAAGTCGGCAATAGGTATGAACGATAGAGAGTGCGTGATGCATGGTGAAGAGTTTTTTATTGTCGAGGGCGAGTATGAAAATAGATATGGTCGAAAGGAGCAGATTGTTTGCAGCTATAATCGTGGTTCTCAGAAGATTATAAAGCGTAACGGAAAGGCATACGAGAGATTTTCAGACCATGTGGGACTTATCCCTGTAGTCATTGCCTCTCCGGCAGATTCTGTGCTTATAAGTGATTCTGCCGAGGAGCGAAGAAGGTATATCAACGCCTTTATTTCGCAGACGGATAGAGACTATCTTGCCGCAATGATTCGCTATAACACAACCCTTGCCGAGCGAAATAAATTTCTGAAAATCTCTTCAGACGAGCAGATGCTCAAGATTTACGATATGCAACTTGCAGCTTCGGCAGAGATTATACACCGCGTAAGACAGAGAGTTGTAGAGGAGTTGCAACCTATTGTGGCACAATATTATAAGTTGCTGTCGTCTGACCACGAAACAGTGAATATAACATATCGC
Organism: Alistipes sp.; assembly: GCA_017507075.1. Taxonomy (GTDB): domain Bacteria; phylum Bacteroidota; class Bacteroidia; order Bacteroidales; family Rikenellaceae; genus Alistipes. Next base: position 2,060 of record JAFWBN010000022.1, read on the forward strand.
TCGGAGCTTAATTCTACGCCACTTGAGACTCTGCTTGAGCAGTCCAGAGAGAAAGACCTTGTTTTGGGCTTTACTACATCGGGCATACATCGAGACGATATACTCTTTACAATAGGCGATATGCCGCTTAGACGCTATGGCTCTCAAGGCCAGCAGAAGTCGTTTATTATAGCACTTAAACTTGCTCAATATGAGCTGTTGGCAGAGCAGACGGGAGAGTCTCCGTTGTTGCTGCTTGATGATCCCCGGCGATGATGCCCTGTGGGAAGGCTGCAAGGTCAAGACCATTGTGGACGCCAACTTTACCCGTACCGAACACATTCCGCTCTATGCCCGCCGGGTGGTTCAGGATTCCGCCACCTTTGCCTGGTGCGCCGAAGTGGTTGATGACCACAGAACCTTCCCCTGGACGGACCGGTACTTTATCCCTGACGAC
>JAFWBN010000023.1 GCA_017507075.1 Alistipes sp.
CACCAATGGCGTTGCATACATCAGCCTTCTCCGTATACTTCTCAGCAAGTTTCTGGCCAATAATTGCGTGTGGCAACTCCGGCTCGTCATCAGGCACCTTGCCTATATCGTGCAACAATCCGGCTCTGCGTGCCGATTTTGGATTGAGTCCCAACTCGGCTGCCATAATTCCTGCAAGATTTGCAGTCTCGCGTGCATGCTGGAGCAGATTCTGACCATAAGAAGAGCGATATTTCATCTTACCAATAAGGCGGATAAGCTCAGGATGCAAGCCGTGAATACCAAGGTCTATAGCTGTACGCTTTCCGACCTCAACAATCTCCTCCTCAATCTGCTTCTTAACCTTTGCAACTACCTCTTCAATGCGCGCAGGGTGGATTCTGCCATCGGTTACAAGCTGGTGGAGTGCAAGGCGGGCAATCTCGCGACGAACAGGGTCGAAACCACTCAAAATAATAGCCTCAGGAGTGTCATCAACGATAATCTCGATACCTGTAGCAGCCTCAAGAGCGCGGATATTACGACCCTCACGGCCAATTATACGACCCTTAACATCCTCAGAATCAATGTTGAATACTGTAACAGAGTTCTCGATAGCGGTCTCTGTTGCAACCCTCTGAATAGATGCTACGATAATTCGCTTAGCCTCTTTTGTTGCTGTGAGTTTAGCCTCCTCGATAGTCTCGTTGATATATGCGGCAGCCTCACTCTTAGCCTCCTCCTTCATGTTCTCAATAAGGGTGTTCTTGGCATCCTCTGCACTCATGCCCGAAATCTGCTCAAGGCGAGAGTTCTGCTCGGAGATAATCTGCGCAAGCTCACTCTTACGCTCCTCCATAGAGGCCAGCTGTGCCTCCATTTTGCTCTTTATGCGGTCATTCTCAGCAAGTTTCTTGTCAAGTTCCTTCTGCTGATTTTGTACCGCCTGCTCTGCCTGACGCACACGCTGCTCGGCATCCTTAACCTTCTGATTACGCTCATTTACAGCGCGGTCATGCTCACTTTTGAGTTGTATAAACTTCTCTTTGCCTGAAGAGTCTTCTCTTTCTTAATCATTTCAGCCTCAGTCTCAGCCTCGCGTATAAGCGACTGAGAACGAGCCTTTACGGCAAAGTATGTCAATACTCCCACTATAGCTGAAACGACTAAGGCAATTGCTAAAACAATGATGTATTCCATAGTCTAAATGTGGTTTTATAATAGTTAAAAATGTTGTCAAATATCGTTTGAGCCTCTTTGCGGCTCTTTGTCGCCTGGGTCTCCTTTGTGATAATCTCAAAGAACCATAACGCATACTTTCTGTTTTTTGCGGCTTTTTGTTGTCTCGTACTCCTTTGTGATAACACCCAAGAACAGAGAACGCTCACTTTCTGTTTTGTGCAGTTCTTTGTCGTATGACACTCCTTTGTGATAATCCCAAGAACCATAACGCATACTTTCTGCCCCCCCCGCAAAAAAATAAAAACCGCATAAGACTCCTTGTTAGGTAATGACGAATCTGTAAAATAAGTCATGTGTGGGGTTCTGCGTGTTTTCGCAACCTTCCACCGGTGCTATTCAGCACTCACCGTTGCCGGCTACAAGGCCTGGTTTTGATAATTGAGACTGCCCCAATGTAAAAAGTGTTCAGTTTCGCAAAACGAAAGGAATCTATGCGGGAAATTGTAAGTATGTAAAGAACGGTGAAATATCTCTATTTCAACTTCGATTCTATCTTCTCAATAAGTGCTGCAATAGCTTCTGTATCAGGCTCTACAGTATTGTCATGTTGCAGACACAGATTCTCTGCCATTGCTTGAAGAGCCACAAGTGCCAAATAATCTCTATCGTTGTATCCGTCTATCTTCTCACCGGCTTTGGCAAGTAGGCGGCGATTTAGTTCACGCTCTGCCATACGAAATACCTCCTCAAGCTCATCATCAAGCCCGATGGTGTATTTTTTACCCAGAACGGTGAATCTATGGTCTCTTCTTCCCATTGTAAAATTTCTAAATCTTTGCTGTAGCGAGCTCTATACACTTTTCAACCTCCCGCAATAAACGGTTAATCTGTGCGCGAGCCGCCTTTGTATCACTACTGCCGAGCATAGCATCAGACAATTTTGCCTGAGCTAAGGCTCTTTCAGTATCAGAGAGTTGTTGTTGGAGCGTGCGAATCTTACGCTGCTGAGCTGCTGAAAGCATCTGCAGACGGGCAACCTCCTCTGAGGCAAGAGCATACTTGTCAAGCAGTTTATCAATACTTGCCTCAAGCCTCTGTACAACTTCGTTCTCTGCCATAATACAATATTATATATTACAAAGGTAATATATTTTTTTTGATTGACAAAGAAAAAGTTGCAAATTGTCCCTTTGAAAGCAGATGAAAACTACTCTTAAGCCTTTTGAGTAAACAGTTTCTAATTGTAGAGGTTATTACTCGATATCTATTCTTGAAACCTCATCAACGCCGGCTATAGCTTTGATAGAGTTCATGGCAGACTCAAGTTGGTGAAGCGAGTGGATTTCAAAATCGATGGTACAGATACCTATATGGTCTGTAGTCTCGGTTTTAAGTCCGTTCATAGATAGTTGCAACTCCTCGGTGATGCAATATATCAGGTCGGAGAGTAGGTGGTAACGGTCAATGCCGCGGATTCTTATGCGGACAGGGTATAGACGCTCTCTACCATCGCTAAATGATTTCAAATCGGCGAGAATAGAGTCTCCCTGCTCTGAGGCTAAGCGGATAGCGGTATTGCAGTCGCGTTTATGTATTGTAACTACGCCTTGTTCATCCTTAAAACCAACAACCTCATCGCCAGGTAGTGGGTGGCACTTTGTGCAACGGATAAATTCGCGCTTTGGTTGTGTAGCAAAGTAGGAGTGCAGGAACTTTTTAGCCTTAAAAGTTCTTACAGCACTCAACCAATCACTCTGAGGAGTGATTTTTTCATCTGTAGCAATCTCTATGCAGTCTCCTCGCTGTAGAGGTGTCCTGACAGAGCATAGACGGCCATTTATGCGGGCATAGTGGGCATGCTCTCCTATGTAGCTGTGAATCTCAAAGGCAAAATCTAAGGCTGTAGAGTTTTTTGGCAGTATAATACCCTGACCTGTGGGTGTGAAGACCATAATGTCATCGTTATAGAACGACGAGGTAACACCATCCATAAACTGTATGCCGTTGACTGCTACATCAGTTCTGAGAATTGCTTTGAGCTTTTCAAGCCAAGTTCTTACATTGTCCTCTGTACGCTCTGCAGCGCATCCGAGGCGTGAGTTGCGTACCATACGCTCTGAAGAGATATGAATCTCCTCCCAACTACCTTGCTCATTGAGCAACTTTACATGGAACGACTGATAGCCGTTCTCCTTTGGCGCATCAATATAGTTTGAAACGCTACCCGGACGCTCCTTAAAAAAGTCTGTCAGAGCGGCGTAAATCTTTACAGCATACTCTTTTTCGGAGAATATGTCGCTGTGAGGATAGATTACGCGGATATAGTGCCTACCGCCAACATGGTCAAAATCACAACCTTTGCTACGCATCTTACGCCAAATGCTATATGGCTTACTATAGCGCACCTCTGTTCGAGCCTCGATACCTTTCTGTGCAAAAATATCTGCCATCTTAGCCTGAAGACGCTCAAGATTAGGCTTTTTTGCCTCAATGTCGGCAGTAACCTGACTCTCCAAAATAGCATAGTCGCGAGGACAACGGTAGCGGAACGATAGATTCTCAAGCTCACTCTTGATGTGATAAAGACCTAAACGGTTGGCAAGTGGAGCGTAAAAGTAGTCCGTCTCTCCTGCAATCTTCATCTGCTTGTCTGAGCGCATACTGCTCAAAGTACGCATATTATGCAGACGGTCTGCAAGTTTGATAAGCAGTGCATGGATATTGTAGCTCACAGAGTCGAGAATCTGTCGGAAGTTGTCTATCTGCTTAGAGTGCTGATATTTAGACTTTTTCTGCTTTGTTACGGCTGCAACCAAAAAGGCTACATCTTCTCCAAAACGCTCACTTATATCCTCGATTGTATAGTTTGTATCCTCTACAACATCATGCAGAAAGGCCGCTATGATAGGGTTGGCATCTAATTCAAGCTCTTCGGCAATAATTCTTGCCACTGCAATAGGATGGAATATGTATGGTTCTCCACTCTTTCTTCTCTGGTCGCTATGTGCCTCTGCAGCAAGGAGATAGGCGCGCTCTATTCGTACCATATCCTCTGTACTCATTCTGTGGGATATGCTATCAAACAGTGCAGCAATACTGCTGTCAATAAGGGGTTGGTAGTCGGTGTTCATTGCTCAAAAACCTATTAGTAGTATGCAAAGGTAATAAAAAAATCTTACAGATGTAAGATTTTTTGTTGTATTTAGGTCTATGCAACCATATATATAAAATGAGCGTGTCCAAAATGCTGGACACGCTCTGTTGTTCTATTTATCACAAAGACTATTTGTTGTAAGCCTTCATTACAGAGATAAGGTCGAGAACCTTGTTTGAGTAACCCCACTCGTTGTCATACCAAGAAACAACCTTAACGAAGGTGTCAGTAAGAGCGATACCAGCCTTCTTATCGAAGATAGAAGTACGAGCGTCGCCAAGGAAGTCAGCAGAAACAACATCCTCCTCAGTGTAACCGAGAACACCTGCAAGCTCACCCTCAGAAGCAGCCTTCATAGCAGCGCAAATCTCTGCATAAGTAGCAGGCTTAGCGAGGTTTACAGTAA
>JAFWBN010000024.1 GCA_017507075.1 Alistipes sp.
CCGTCGCCGCGCTCTACAATGGTCTATTGCAAGATTTCGAGTCATACGACATACATACGCCCTCGGATAACGGCCTGTAAGCACTTTGTCTCTTGCCCTCCAAACCTTTTCATAAATATCCTGAGCAATATCCTCTGCCTCAGCACTACTACCTACTATGCTCAAAGCAAGTCGGTAAACAGTATCTTTGACCGATAAAATAAACTCTGTATATTGCGCTGATGTAATACTCACTGCTCTGTCAATTTCTCGTTGCACAAATATAACGATAATAGACCCAAAAATGTAACATCGGTATAGAAAAAATATGGTTAGCGCGAAATAGCAGAAAATGGCAATAAATGACAGCGGGCTAAAGCCCTTAATATTGCGCGCTGACCTTAGTGTCTCTAAGGACTCTAGGGTCTCTAAGGTCTTTAGGGACGCGCGCCAAAATTAAAGCACCACCTCTGCCAAATTAAAGTACCTACCCAATTTGTTGTCAGAGTGCGGCAGGTACGGTGCATCGTGAAAAATCCCTGGATAGGACATACTTTAGCGTATTTCCTATTCAGGGATTTGAGGGATGTATCGTAGATGCCGTGCTATGACAACAAATTTTGGCTTGATTTATGGATAACTTAAACCCTGTAATCCATAATTTTTTTGATATGAGTAATAAAACAACAAATCCCGTACTCTGCTCTGCTCCTGTGGATACGATTCCGGCAAAGGGGACAGAGCCTGAAACAGCTTATCAGATGGTCAAAGATGAGACCTATCCTCAGACTCAGCCACGACTCAATTTAGCGACATTTGTAACAACCTACATGGATGACTATGCCACAAAGTTGATGAACGAGGCTATAAACATCAACTACATTGACGAGACTGAGTATCCGCGTGTAGCTGTGATGTGTGGTCGCTGCATCAACATTATTGCCAATATGTGGCACACGCCCGAAAAGAGCAAGTGGAAGAGCGGTGCTGTAGGTATTGGCTCTTCAGAGGCGTGCATGCTTGGAGGTGTGGCTGCCCTATTGCGTTGGAAGGCAAAGCGTAAAAAGGAGGGTAAGAGTTGCGACAAGCCGAATTTGGTAATGAGTACAGCCTTTCAGGTTGTGTGGGAGAAATTCTGCCAGCTTTGGGATGTAGAGATGCGAACAGTACCTCTATCGCTCGAAAAGCCGACACTCTGTCCTGAGCAGGCGATAAAGCTATGCGATGAGAACACTATCTGTATTGTACCTATTGCAGGAGTAACCTGGACGGGTCTTAATGACGATATAGAGGCTCTGAACGACGAGCTTGACAAGTACAATGCAAAGACAGGCTACAACATACCTATTCATGTTGATGCGGCATCGGGAGGATTTATACTTCCGTTTACAAAGCCTGAGTGCAAGTGGGATTTTCGTCTGAAGTGGGTATGGTCTATATCTACTTCGGGACATAAATACGGACTTGTATATCCGGGTTTAGGTTGGGTTGTATGGAGAGACAAGAGTTGTCTGCCTGAGCAGATGTCCTTCTCGGTAAACTATCTTGGTGCCAATATCACGCAGGTAGGACTCAACTTCTCACGCCCTGCAGCGCAGATTTTGGGTCAGTATTACAATTTTATTCGCTACGGAGCAGAGGGTTACAAGGAGGTGCAAAATGGCTCTATGGAGATTGCTCGATATTGCCACGAGAAGATTGGCAAGATGAAGTGTTTTACCAACTACTCAAAGAGTGTTGACAACCCTCTATTTATATGGTATATGAATCCTGAGTATGACAAGACGGCAAAATGGACTCTCTACGACCTTCAGGCGACACTCCAGCAGAGCGGTTGGATGGTACCGGCTTACACCATGCCGAAAAATATAGAGGATATGGTTGTTATGCGTGTAGTTGTGCGCCAGGGCATGACACGCGATATGGCGGATATGCTGCTTGGCGATATTGAGAATGCGGTTAAAGAGTTCGAGAAACTCAAATATCCGACCACCTCACGCCTCGCCTACGAAAAACGCGAAAAGCAGTACGGCAAGGTCTTTACGCACTAACAAAACCGAGGGGATGACTAAAAATTAGTCATCCCCGTTTTATTTGGCATAAATGAGCATTTTGAGGGCGAGTGCAACAACAAAATAGACTTTTTCACCCTCAACCTTTCTACTTTTCTACAGTTCCTACTATTTCGTAAATCTGCGTAGGCACAGCTTTGTTAATATTGCTTTTACCGTTCTCATCAAGTTTTTTGTAGCTCTTACCGTATATTCTACCTGCGAGGCGGTCTCTTAGCTCTGAGTATGCCTGAGTTACAATATCTTTGACTCGATTAACCTTATCAGACTCTGCCCCCTCCACACTCTTGATACAAACAACGCCTTTGCTTACGGGGCATGCCATCCTCTCCCCGTCCGGCATAGTCAGTGCGGTGGTTGTAAACTCTGAGTAGTCCTCTCGATGAGGATTTCCGACATGGAGTTTACGGGTATTAAGCGCGTAGATGTGGTAATTCTGCACAAAGCGTTTTACCTCTCTCTTAAGCCTATTTGGGCTACATTTTTTGTCTCTGAGCAGTATAGAGCCATCGGCTGTAACCTCAACAACAAGCAGATTACGCTCCTTGATTTCACTCTTTTTTGCTACCACCCCTTGAGCCGACAGAATCGCCTTTGTCTGGTTCTGATTCGTAGATGCTGTCTCTTTATGGCTCTGCTCATAGACAAGTTTAAGGTTTGCTGCTGTGCGCAAAATCTGTTTGACATCCGCGACACTGCCCATCGGCACATTATCATCGCAATCAATGCTTACAACATCGCACGGCTCACTCTTTATAGCCTCTGGTAGCTGCTCAAGTGATACTTGCTTACTATTGAGAAGGATTGTTTTGCCACCATCTCGAATCTCAATTTTGCCTATTTTTGGTTGCTGTGCAGCTGTTGTCTGCTGGCTCTTATGCTCCTCTGCACAAACAGCTCCAAATGCAAAAATCATCATCACCACAATCGGGATTGTTACCATCAGACGCCACCATTGGTGAGAGTCTGTTCTAAATTTAGTCATCATAATAAATCGTTTTTTAGTTAAATTACTATTCAACCTACAGGTAATATCCGGACTATACCCAAAGAGTTGTTGGAAAATGATTTTTCTATATTCGTCAATACTATACCCTCTACTTATCACATCGCTATCTGCCTGCCACTCATGTACTTGCGAGATACTCTTAGTGAAAAGATGTACAAAAGGGTTAAACCACAACACACAGCGTACAACCTCAAAAAACATCTTTTCAAAGGTGTGATTATGGGCAATATGGCTACGCTCATGGATAAGTATCTGTGCGCAAGTATCCTCTGAAGGTAAAAATACAGTCTTTCCAAAGCTAAAAGGCTCGATAATGCTACCGCTTACGGCAATAGAATAGCTATTATAGTGCGTAACTATGCACCTGCGGCGCAAGCGGACAACATGGATAATATTGCCTACAAAGCGGAAGATAAGTACCACTGCCACAGCAATATACACCCACAGCAAAACATCATACAAATCAAAAGGCAATATCTCTGCAGTCGTCTGTATATCAACCGCCTCAGCAGACTCTGCCATAGTCGCCTCTTCAAGTGCAACTGCTGTTATAGGCTCGGCAGGCAGTATCGGCAACTCAAGCTGTGGCACAACAACTGCTACTATCAGTGCCCCAACAATGAATACTCGCGCCACATTGTGAGCAGTACGCCCCTCAAGCAGTAGTCGGTAAAGGAGGTACAGCACACCGGAACAGATAATGGTCTCTAAAGCGTACATACTACTCCTTTTTTTGTAACATCTTTATAATCTCATCAGCCTCACTGACTGTAATTCCCTTGTCGTGGGAGAGAAAACTGACCATATTACCCACAGAACCGCCAAAAAAGCTGTTTAGGACATTTGTCATAAGACCACTCGTATATTCGGCTTTTGACACTATCGGATAATACTCATGACTCTTTCCAAAGGCTCGATGCGAAACAAAACCCTTCTTTTCCAAAATTCTTACAATCGTAGAGACGGTATTGTATGCAGGCTTGGGCTGCGGAAACGACTCAAGAATATCATTTACAAAACCCTTCTCCTTCTGCCAAAGTATCTGCATAATCTCAAGCTCTGCCCGTGTAAGCTCCTGTGTCTTCATATTCATAGGTTTAGACTTTTATTACTGTTATAAATCATTTTCCGACAGCAAAGATATAACTAAATATTTAGTTTTCCAACTAAAACCTTAGTTATTTTTGAAATTATTTTATTAGTGTATAAAATACACTATTTTCTGCAAAAAGTATCTATTTTATGCCCATTTACGACAGAAAGTAGCTGAGATAACCATTTGATTTACAGCTGCGGTTTAGCACAATTTTACAAAAATATTTGGTGAAACAAAAAAAATATCATACCTTTGTTCTATAAACCTTTTAATACTTACGACTATGAAGAAGTTTTTAGTTATGATTTTGGCTGCTTTGGTAGGTTTCAGCGCAGTAGAGGCTAAGCCAAGCAAGGCATTCAAAAAGATGGTTAAAGAGTACAAAGCTGAGGGTTGGACTGTACCTATTGGCAATCAACCTCTGGAGAATCAAATATCTCGCTCTCTTGAGTTTCAGGAGGCTTTGGACGAAAACGGTGAGAACAAGTATGTTATCGGCGATGCAATGTCTATTGGCGAGAACTTTGATGCTGCAAAATTCCAGGCTATGGAGCTTGTAAAGATTGATATTGCAAGCAAGCTCTCTTCGGACATTACTCAGCTTATCGACAACCAGCTTGCCAACAAGCAGCTTACAGCTGAAGAGGCTGCATCTTTAGTGCAGTCCGTTTCAGGCGGTAAGAGTCTTATCTCTGCAAAACTTGGTCGTCTTATTCAGCTTGTAGCTGTTTATCGCGATAAGCCAAACAAGAACAAGGAGGTTCGTGTAGTTTGCGCTTACAGCACTAAGAAGGCTAAAGAGGCAGCTCTTGCAACTATCCGTGAGACTCTTGAAGATAAGAGCAGCGAGCTTTCTGGTAAGGTTGACAAGCTCTTGGGTCTATAGTAGTTAGCAGAGAGTTATTTTTCTTAAACACTTATTCCGCTGGTTGCATCAATAGGTGCGGTCAGCGGTTTTTTAGATTATGAGACATATATTTATAATAGTAGCAGCGTTGCTCTGCATGCAAAGTATCTCGGCTCAAGAGTTCAACTTTGACATGGATCAGATGAAACGCGAGTTTGAGCAGTTCAAAAAGTCGGCAGTAAAGGAGTATAGCGACTTTAGAGATAAGGCAAATAGTGAATATGCTGATTTTCTGAGAGCGGCTTGGAAAGAGTGTGGTATTGAAGAGCCTGTTACACCTCCGACTCCAGACCCTCCGGTGGCTCCGGTTTGTCCTCCGAGAGAGAAGGGTAAGCCTATAGCTCCAAAGCCTATGCCGTACAAGAAGATTACTCCGCTGGCTCCACCTCCTGTACCCCCAACACCAAAACCTATTGCTCCAATAAAGGAGCCTGAGGTCCCATACTCTATACCTATGCCAATATCATATTTTGGCGCAAAGTGTGATGTACGCCTTGTTCCGGGTGTTGGAGATATCAAGCTCAACGGAGTATCTGAGAACGATGTTGCAGATGCTTGGAAGGAGTTGTCCGACGGACGATTTGACCTTATGCTGGCCGACTGTCTAAAGTACAGGGAGTCTTTGAAGCTTTGCGATTGGGGTTACTACACCCTTACAAAGATGGTTGCCGAGACCTTCTGCGAGGCTAAATCGACAAACACCACAAAACTGCTGCAGGCATATCTGATGACTCAGGCGGGTTATCAAGTTCGTCTTGCAAGGGCAAATGACAAGATTTATCTGATGTTGCCTTCAGAATCGACCATCTACTCAGCTAAGTTCTGCAAATTTGATGGCGTAAAATACTACTTCCTTGACGAGGATTTCAAGGGCGGCGGTTTCTTTATCAGTCCGGCTAAGTTCCCTGGAGAGCAGGGTTTCTCTATCCGCATGACAAACCATCCTCAGTTGCCAGAGACTGAAGGCATGACCCGCACCCTCTCTTCAAAGCGTTATCCAGAGGCAAAAGTTACCGTAGAGGTGAACAAAAATTTGATTAACTTTTACGACAACTATCCTCGTACGACATGGGATATATTCTCACATAGTTCTCTGTGTCATAGCACTAAAGAGGCGATGTATCCAACCCTTAAAAAGGTTATCGAGGGTAAGAGTCAGCTTGAGGCTGCCAATATCCTTATAAACTTTGTACAGACAGGTTTCGAGTACAAGGTTGATGATGAGCAGTTTGGCTATGAGCGTTCTTTCTTTGGCGACGAGACCATATTCTACGACTATAGCGACTGTGAGGATAGAGCTATTCTCTTCTCAATATTGGTTCGCGATTTGCTGGGTCTTGATGTAGCACTGCTCTACTACCCAGGACACCTTGCAACTGCGGTAAAATTTGATGAAAAGGTTGAAGGCGACTATCTAAAGGTGGGAGATAACCTATACACCGTCTGCGACCCTACATATATCGGCGCATCTTGCGGAGAGACTATGACGGGCATGGACAACAATCAAGCAGAGGTATATCTTCTTCAGTGAGAAAAATAATCCATATTGACATGGATGCATTTTTTGCAGCCGTGGAGCAGAGGGACAACCCTTCACTCCGCGGCTGCGCTATTGCTGTAGGGCACGAAGGCAGAAGAGGTGTTGTATCTACGGCAAGCTACGAGGCACGACGATTTGGTGTAAGGTCTGCCCTACCATCTGCAACAGCACGAAGGCTATGTCCTAATCTGATATTCGTAGAGCCTCGATTTGACGCTTATAAGGCCGTTTCTAAGCAAATCAGAGAGATATTTCATCAATATACAGACCTTGTTGAGCCTCTGTCGCTTGACGAGGCTTTTCTTGATGTTTCACACCATAAGTCAGCAACACTTGTGGCGCAGGAGATTAAACAAAAAATCTTTCAAACAACAGCACTCACCGCTTCTGCAGGAGTTTCGATAAATAAGATGTTAGCAAAAATCGCTTCTGACTATCAAAAGCCAAACGGATTGTTTGTAATTCCACCTGAGAGTATTGATGATTTTGTTGCACAGCTTCCTATAGAAAAATTCTTCGGTATCGGTGCTGTTACAGCAGCAAAGATGCACTCTCTGGGCATAAATACGGGTGCTGATTTAAGAAATTGGAGCAAAGAGTCGCTTGTAAAGATTTTCGGCAAGGCGGGACTACTATATTATGGATATGCTCGAGGCGAAGACAATAGAGCTGTAGAACCTAACAGAGTTCGTAAATCCCTCGGCGCAGAGATAACATTTACTGCTGATATTGATGATAAAGTGCGCCTTTCAGAGGAGCTATCTACCGTGCGAGACGAAGTGTGGAGTCGCATGAAACGCCACGAATTTAGCGGTAAAACGGTTGTTTTGAAGGTCAAGTTTGACGACTTCCACCAAATCACCCGCTCAAAGACCCTATCCCATAGCGTTGAGACAATAGATGCCCTGCACTGTGCAGCCGAAGAGCTACTTGCAACAGTCGATTTACTTGGCCGCAAAGTCCGCCTTATCGGACTTACTGTAGGCAATAGCCCTGAACCTTGCAGTGAGGCTATACAACTGCGCTTCGACTTTTAGATTTGATATCCACAAATGAACTTAATAAGACCAAAAAACAAACAAAGAGAAGTTTTCACCTCTCTTTGCTCTGTCGGGGTAACAGGATTCGAACCTGTGACCCTCTGGTCCCAAACCAGATGCTCTACCAAGCTGAGCTAAGTCCCGAACTCAATCCTAAA
>JAFWBN010000025.1 GCA_017507075.1 Alistipes sp.
CTAAATATAACCACTCGCGCTATAAGATTTTATAGGCAAAAAAATATTTTGAAAATTTGTCTATTGACAACTAACAAAATGAAAATTTTTAAGAATTTTTAATAATTATAACAAAATGGAAAAACCAAATCTCTCATTTTGGCAGATGTGGAATCTTAGCTTTGGTTTCTTTGGAGTTCAGATTGCTTATGCACTCCAGAGTGCCAACATCAGTCGTATTTTTGCGACCCTTGGTGCTGACCCGCATGACCTGAGCTATTTCTGGATTCTGCCACCGCTGATGGGCATGATTGTTCAGCCCCTTGTCGGAACATGGAGCGACAAGACATGGTGCAAATTTGGTCGCCGCAAGCCTTATCTCTACTTGGGTGCGATTGTAGCCGTGCTTGTAATGGTGTTGTTGCCAAACTCTGGAAGTTTCAACCTTACAGTAAAGGCTGCAATGTCATTTGGTCTTGTGATGCTTATGTTGCTCGACACATCTATCAATATGGCTATGCAGCCGTTTAAGATGATGGTGGGTGATATGGTTAACGAGAAGCAGAAGTCTCAGGCATACTCTATTCAGAGTCTGCTCTGCAACGCTGGCTCTCTTGTTGGCTACATCTTCCCATATCTCTTTACATGGCTCGGCATCAGCAACATTGCTCCGGAGGGTATGATTCCTGATTCGGTAACATACTCTTTCTATGCAGGTGCAGTGATTATGATTGTCTGCGTACTCTACACCGGTCTCTCTGTTAGGGAGATGCCTCCACAGGAGTATGCAAAATTCCACAACATCACAGAGTCTGAGAGCAAAGAGAAGAAAAACCTTCTTCAACTGCTTATTCACGCTCCAAAGGCGTTCTGGCAGATTGGCTTGGTGCAGTTCTTTTGCTGGTTTGCTTTCCTTTATATGTGGAATTACACAACAGGAGGTATTGCCGAGAATGTATGGGGTGTTGATCCGATGAATACTACATCACCTGAGTATCAGAGTGCAGGTAATTGGGTAGGCGTTCTGTTTGCTGTGCAGGCTATAGGCTCTGTGCTGTGGGCAATGGTATTGCCTCTGTTCCGCAAGATGAAAGTCGGATATTCAGTCAGCCTTATTATCGGTGCTATAGGATTTATCTCAACATTCTTCATCCACAACCAATACATGCTCTTTGTATCCTTTATTCTGATAGGTTGCGGTTGGGCTGCAATGCTTGCTATGCCGTTTGCAATGCTTACCAACTCACTTTCAGGTAGTTCTATGGGTGCATATTTGGGTCTGTTTAACTGCACAATCTGCTTACCTCAGATTATTGCAGCACTTTTGGGAGGTGTAATCCTCTCACTTGTGGGCAGCAGCCAGATTATGATGCTTGTGGTTGCAGGTGTATCAATGTTGCTCGGAGCAATTACCGTTCCATTTATTACAGACAAGAAGTAACACCAAATATTTTATTATTCTATTAACATTATTTTTATGAAAAGACTTCTAATGTGTGTGACAATTGCGCTTTTCTGCGTAATTATCCCGCCACTTGCTTCCGCACAAGGTAGCAAGGAGGTAAAGGGTGTTGTTGTCGATGCCAGCGGTCTTCCGATTATCGGTGCGACTGTTGCTGAAGTTGGTACTCTCAACGGAACGATGACAGACATCCAAGGTCAGTATGCGCTGACCGTAAAAGATGGCAACGCCATTGTTGAAATCAGCTTCGTCGGTTATAAGACCGTGCAGCTTGTTGCAACCTCTTCAGAGCTTGCTCGCGTAACTCTTACAGAGGATGCTATGGGTCTTGACGAGGTAGTTGTTATCGGTTATGGTGCCGTTAAGAAGAACGACATGACCGGTTCAGTTATCGCAGTTAAGGCTGAGGAGATTAACCGTGGTGCTCTTACCTCTCCACAGGAGCTTCTCCGTGGTAAGGTTCCTGGAGTAAATGTCGTATCTGGTAACGGTGCGCCAGGTCAGGGTGCTGAGATTCGTATTCGTGGTGGTGCATCACTTTCAGCTAACAACGACCCACTTATCGTTATAGACGGTGTGCCTGTGGCAAAAGAGGCAGGTGTTGGTATGTCAAACGCCCTTTCAACTGTAAACCCTAACGACATCGAGTCATTTACAGTTCTTAAGGATGCGTCTGCAACAGCTATCTACGGTTCTCGTGCATCAAACGGTGTCATCCTCATCACTACCAAGAAGGGTTCTAATGGTGCTCCACGCGTATCTTATAATGGTAGCGTATCTGTAAAGCACAACTACAACACTATGGATATGATGAACGCAGAGGAGTTCAAGAATCACATCCTTACTGTTGCTCCAGACCTTGCAGACAAGTCAAATGCTATGTTCGGCACAGCTGATACAGATTGGCAGAAAGAGATTTTCCGTCTCGGAATTGCTACTGACCACAATGTATCAATCACAGGCTCTGCTGCAGATAACAAACTGCCTTATCGTGCTTCTGTAGGTTATGTTTATGATGGTGGTACTATCTTTAACTCAGACAACCAGCGTGTCAATGCCGACATCAGCTTGGCTCCTAAGTTCCTTAAG
>JAFWBN010000026.1 GCA_017507075.1 Alistipes sp.
CATCAGAGCGTAGCCATCGTTACGGATATGGTTATACATACTCTTATACCTATACATATCATAGCCACGATGATGATGAGTTTGTTTACTCTCGTTTTGAGAAGTTCCTCTGTCGTGCGGGCTTGAGAAAATGGGTAAATAAGCGCAAACTATCTAAATAGTTATGGCACAGCCTGTTATAGCAATAGACTTTGACGGTACATGTGTAACACATGACTATCCGTATATGGGTAGCGACATCGGTGCAGTTCCTGTTCTTAAGGAGCTGGCCGATGCGGGCTATAGAATAGTTCTTAATACCATGCGTAGCGGTAAACTTGAGAAGGAGGCTGTCGCGTGGTTTAAGCAACATAATATCCCACTCTTTGGCGTAAATATCAATCCGGAGCAGAAGTCGTGGACTAAATCAACCAAGGTCTATGCAGAGCTATATATAGACGATTCTGCCCTTGGTACACCACTTACCACCGTAGCAGGTCAAACTACCTCTACCCGACCTTTTGTTGATTGGGTTAAGGTTAGAGAGTGGTTGGTTAAGGAAGGGTATTTGTAAATTTGTCGTTCTTTGTCGTCATAGCACGGCATCTACGGCACATCCCTTAAATCCCTGAATAGGAAATACGCAGAAGTATGTCCTATCCAGGGATTTTTCACGATGCACCGTATCTGCCGCACTCTGACAACAAATTGGGTACTATAATTTAGCGGAGGGGTACTTTAATTTTGGCGCGCGTTCCTAAGGACCTTAGAGACCCTAAAGTCCTTAGAGACACTAAAGTCAGCGCGCGCAGTATTAAGGGCTTTAGCCAGCTGTCATTTATTGTTATTTGCTGTTATTTGCTTTTTCCCGCTCCTTAAAATCCCTAACCTCCCTAATCTCCCTTCTGCGAAGCAAAAATCCGGCATAGGCTCGATGCCTATGCCGGATTTAATTTTGGTAAGAGCTCTTTTTTTTACAACATCTTGTTCAGATCAACGATATTGAAAGCGTAGAAATACTTATCCATATCATGCTCAATTCTGTCAAGAACGATATTCTCAGGGTCCATACCTACGCGCTTAAGGTTCTCATAGAGTGAGTTACGAGCAACAAGAGCCTCTGGCTTCTGCCAGATATAGCGACAACCGGTCTTTACCAACCAAGCTCTGCGCTCAGGGTCGATTTGGTAGAAATCAACGCCCTTCTCGCTCTCAAGCAACCACTTCTTCCAGCGGTTTGACTCATAAACAAGGCGAGTAAGAACATCTGTAATGTGTGAAAGCATAGCCACACGACCCTCGTTGTAATACTCAACCTCTTTAGCCTCAAGCTCCTCAAGAGCCTCATACTCGCTGATAGTAAACTCTGGACCTACATTTGCTCCGCCCATACCGCAGAGAGGATAGTCCTGAGGGTTGCTTACGCCGTCTGTATAGTGGCCCTTGATATAGCTACCAAGAGGGCGAACTTTTGCTGTAAGTTTCTTTGCAACCTCTCCATCGAAGAGAGTTGTGTGGAGGTCTGTACCAACCTTACCAACGATAAAGCAAGGCCATACATCACTTAGACCAACTGCTGCAAGACCCTCCTTAAGCTCTACAAGGAAAGTGTCGAAAGTAGTATCGTCTGCCAGACCACCGTGTACCTCCTCTGTACCAACCTCATAAGATACCTCAGGAAGGTTGTTTGCTCTACGGAAGTCCTCGCAGTGCTTGATAAGCTCTACTGTACGACGAACAACAAGGTGGATATCAATAACTTCGCCCTTAGGAACATTGATATCAACTGTTGGGTCAACATGGATAAGGTCGAAACCAGCCTCAATAGCAGCCTCGAAAGACTTCTTTACCGCGTTCATTGCGCGCTCGGTCTCCCAACGCTCAGTATTCTGCTTATCTTTAAGCCATGGACCACCGTGGTCAACAGCAATAATGCAGTCGCCTGTAAAGTTGATAGCCTCGCACTCCATACGGCAAACCTTTACAAAGTCAGCTGCCGTCATGCCGGTATAACCACCGTCAGTATCAATCTGATTGAGTGTAGCGGCGAAGTAGATAGGTGCATTATTTCTCTTTGCCGAGCGGATAGATGCACGAATTACTGCAGATGAATTTGGGCAGGCTGCAAAAATGGTGCGCTTAACACCTGTTTGCTCCTCAAGCTCAGCCATACGCTTCAAGAGTCTCTCTGTTTTTGCCATTTTTTTCTATTTTAATTGTTTGTGAATACTCAATTTGTACAATCATCGTTTAGTAGTAACACCCTTAAGGTATCACACCTCCAAAATAGAGGAAAATATCTTTTGTTGTGTAGCTATTTACTACGACAAAGGTACAGATTTTTTTTGAAAAATGGACGAATTGTGAAAATTTTGTTATCTTTGCAAAGTATATTGCACTAATGGTGGCAAAGTTTGCCATATTTTAAGCAGATTTAGACGGTTGCAACACAATTAGGCAAACTCTATGCGTTGTATTGTCTCTATCTGCGAGATGAAGTTATTACTAAGAGAAAAAACATTTGCTGATGAGTAACACACAATCTTTTTTTGACGATATTCGCGCATATCACGATGAGGAGATTCCTGCTGTTGTGGAGCGTATAGCTGCCGACCCGCTACTTATTCCTGCGGCACAGTTTGTATTTCCTAATTTAGATATTGAGCAGGTGCGTACACTTATTCGCTCTTGCTCTACATCTGATGATATTCAGCGTAAGATAATGTACCCTGCAATAGGAGGCATTATCCATCAAACCATGCGTCGATTTACATCCTCTGGTTCAGATAGAGTGCCTGCTACAAATGGCTGGCTTTTTGTATCAAACCATCGTGATATTACCCTCGATGCGATGCTTATGCAGTATGCTCTGTTTGAAAATGGGCTGCCTACAACAGATATTTCACTTGGAGATAATTTGCTGCACACTCCTCTTGTCTTTGAGTTGTGTAAAGCAAACTATATGATTAAGGTTATCCGCAAAGATGATGTAACAATGCGCGAGTTCTTGGAAAATTCTCGCCATTTGTCAGAGTATATTCGCTATAGAATCAAAGATAATGGCCGCTCTGTATGGATTGCACAGAGAAATGGTCGTACAAAGGATGGTATAGATATTACCGAGCCCGGTATCCTGAAGATGTTCAGCATGAGTGGCTCAGAAGATTTTGTAGAGAGCTTCTCTCAGTTGCACTTAGCTCCTGTGGCAATCAGCTACCAATACGAGCCATGTGATGTCCTCAAGGCCGTTGAACTTTGTCGTCGTCAGAGTGGTGCTCCTTATCATAAAGCAGAAAATGAGGACTTCTTGAGTATCTTGACAGGTATCAAAGCCTATAAGGGAGATGCAAACCTTACCTTCTGTGAGCCTATCACAACGGCAGAAATTGAGCAGGTTGCTCAGCTGCCAAGAGCAGAACAGTGCAAGGCTCTTGCAGAGATTATGGATAGAAGAATTATCTCAGAGTATAAACTCTATGACACAAACTATCTTGCATACGATATTCTGCATAATACCCGCCGCTTTGAGAAGTATTACTCTGCTGCCGCAGAGCAGAAGTTCTCTCTGCACCTTGTAAGGTCTAATGCTCAGTTTGAACTTATGGGCGTGGATAAAGATGCGGCACGAGAGATTCTGCTCGGTATCTATGCAAATCCTGTTGAGGCAAAATTAAATTTGGGTATAGTATTATGAAAAAATTGTGGTCTGTAATAGTGCTACTACTTATCGTAGCCGGCGCAGTGGGATTCTATCTTCGTTTCTATTTTGTTTTCGGCGAGGGCGTAAAGAGTGGAGAACTCAATTATGTTGTTAAAAAAGGCGTAATCTTCAAAACTTATGAGGGTAAACTCATCCAATCCGGAATACGCTCCAGAACAGCCGGCTCTATTCAGTCATACGAATTTGACTTCTCTGTAGATAATGCAAAGTTGGCAGAAAAACTCATGCTGCAGGGCGGTAAAGTGGTGGAACTGAGATATAAAGAGTATTTCGGAGCCTTGCCATGGAGAGGCTTTACAAAATATATCGTCGATAGCATCATCACCCATGATGAGCCTGTGCAACCAACTGCTATTCCTGAGCAGGCAACTACGACGACGGTTATAGCACCGATTGATGAAATATAGTAATTTGTTGTGAAAAGGCAGCATTTGCTGCGTTACACTTCGATAACCGAGCTGCTCACATACGCTTTGTATGCTGCGCGCTCGGTTTCTCGTGTGCCTTGCAACTACTACCTTTTGACAACAAATTGGGTGCTATAATTTGGCGGAGGTTGAACTTTAATTGAGCGACGGAGATAGAAATGGCATTTAATAGCAACGGGCTTTCAGCCCTAAATGACATAGAATAGCGCGTAACAGAACAAACTAAGTTTCGCTGTTTTCGGATTTAGGGAACGCCACCGTAGGTGGTACGGTAGAAAATAGAGCCTACACTCAAGCTCGCTTGAAAGTGTAAGGCTCTATTTTATAGCGTAATAGCCTTTAGGCTATCCTAAATCCGCACACGCCCAAAAACGAAGTTTTTGCTGAAAGTTTTTGGTGCCGCTTTTTTCAAAAAGCGGCGGTACTTAGGCGGGCTGTACTCGAAAAAAAACGGGCGATTGTTTGTTAGTACAACTCTAAATACTCAAAGCTATTTCCTGTGGCGGTCAGATATTTGGCAAACATCTCCTGGCTTATTACCACTGTTGCTCTATTGTCGTTTGGATGGAAGCTGAGTGAGGGGTACTGAAGCAGGTTTTTATCCAAAAACAGGTGGACATGATTCTCTGTATCGTTTATCAGCCCGAAGGGGGATACAGAGCCTGGTTTAAGGCCCAAATATCGCTCCATGCGCTGCTCTGAGGCAAAAGAGAGTTTGCCTTGTTTTAGACGATGTTCAAGGTCGTGTATGGCGAGGGACTGAGAGCTATCAAAGACTACAAGATAGTGGCGGTTGCCCTTATGATTACGGAAAAACAGGTTTTTGCAGTGTTTTGAGCCGTCATTTCGCCAATATTGGCTTGCAATTTCAATTGTTGGAGCCTCAGGGTGTTCGTAAAAAGAGTATTCGATTTCCTGCTGTTGCAGAAAATCGAACACTTTATTGCGTCTTTCCATACTACTTTGAGATAGCTGCGCGGAGTTGAGGGATAGACTCGTCAAGGCTCATGCCCTTACGATATACACCTGCAGTACCGCCAACAAATACATTTGCACCCATGCCAGCCATAAGCTCTGCGCGCTCACAAGATACAGAGCCATCTACGCTGATAAGCACATTTTCATATCCGTTTGAGTCGAGCCACTCTCGCATCTGGGCAACCTTATCAAGGATACCGTCAACAAGTTTTGCTCCTGAGAATCCAGGATGTACAAGCATAAGGGTAACCATGTCGGTATAAGCCATGTGTGGTGCAACAGACTCAACAGGGGTGTCAGGGTTTACAACAACGCCAAAAAGTGCGCCCTTTGAGTGGATGTCGGCAGCAAATTGACTCAAATCCTTGTCAAGCTCGACATGTGTAGATACTATGTCGCCGGCGTGAACATCAATTTTAGAGCAGATAAACTCCGGCTCCTCGCACATAAGGTGGATGTCGAGCGGCATATCTGTTACTCTGTGCATTGCATTTGGAAAATCTGGACCAAAAGTCATGTTTGGTACAAAATGGCCATCCATAATATCGATGTGCAACCAATCAATACCGTTGCGCTCAAGGGTCTTAATGTCGCGTTCAAGATTCATCAAATCTGAACACATTACTGAAACTGAAATTTTGTTAGCCATATCTCTATTTTTAAGTGAATTTATTCTATTTGGAGCAAAGATAATATTTTTTGGAGAATAAATTGCGTGTTTGCGGGAAAAATTCTAATTTTGCTTTGTAAATTTTAACAACGCTTGTATAAACAAACCAAAAACTAAAAATATGAAAAAGATTATTGTTCTTGCAGTAGCTGCATTGGTATCTTTTGCAGCATTTGCTCAGCCACAAGTTATTGCACATCGTGGTTTTCATGCAACAAAAGGCTCTTGTCGTAACTCTATTGAGGCACTGAAGCAGGCTCAGAAGTTGGGTCTTTATGGCTCGGAGTGTGATATTAACCTGACAAAGGATGGTGTTATTGTGGTTGCTCATGGCGGTATGCACCCAGATAAGTCTGCTTATCGCAAGGGTGAGGATATTCCTCGCCTCAATATTCAGAAGAGTACCTACGAGGAGCTTAAGACCATACCTCTTGAGAACGGTGAGATTATTCCAACTCTTGAGGAGTACCTTGAGCAGACAAAGAAGAGCAAAAAGACAAAGCTCATTATCGAGATAAAGAGCCACTACACCCCTGCAAAGGAGACCGAGATTGTTCAGAAAACCGTTGAGATGGTTGCCAAGTATGGACTTAACGATATGGTTGAGTATATTGCTTTCCGTCCGTGGGTATGCTTTGAGCTTAAGCGTCTTGCTCCGGAAGGGACACCTATTGCATATCTTAATGGCGACTACGACCCAACTTATGTAAAAGGCATGGGTATTTCCGGTATCGACTACAAGTATGATGTACTTAAGAAGAAACCTAAGTGGATTAAGTCTTGTCAGAAGAGAGGTCTTACAGTAAATGTATGGACTGTAAACGACGAGGAGAAACTTCGTTGGGTAATTGAGCAGGGTGTTGACTATATTACTACAGATGACCCTGTACTTGCAACCAAACTGATAAAGGAGATGTGTAAATAATCTCTTGCCTTTGCGATGCAGTTCAGATATGGTATAAATGACCGCCCCGGATGGGGGGCGATGTTGCTCTATGGTCTTCAGTGGCTGATGATATGTATTCCTGTGGTGCTGACAAGTACCTTTGTCGCACCAGAGGGTCAGACGCTGTTTTTTACCCAGAAACTATTTGCCATAATGGGTGTAACAATGATTGTAAACTCCCTTTATGGCCATCGTCTGCCACTTGTTGCAGGCCCTGCGGCTGTATTGCTAATGGGTGTGCTTGCGGCAGCCTCTCAGGGGTGTGGTAGCGAGACGATATACCCATCAATGATTGTAGGAGGAGCAATGGTGGCTCTGATTGCGGCTACGGGATTGATGAAAAAGGTGCAAAGAGTATTTACTCCGCGAATTGTTGTGGCTATTGTTGTGCTTATATCGTTTACAATGGCAAAACCAATCGTAGGGATGATATTCTCGGATAGTAGCAATCAACTTACAGCCCTGCTTTTTGCACTGTTTGCTATCTTTGCTATGGCTGTGGCAAATAACCTGCTTAGGGGGGTATGGAAGTCTATGGTAGTCATTGTTGCAATGATTGCAGGCTCACTGATATATTATGCCCTGACATCCTTCCCTAAGCAATTTGTTACAGATACCCAACCATCGCAACTCTTTGTTTCAGAGTTTAACTTTGATGCAGGAGTGGTAATAGCATTTGTATTCTGTTATATAGCACTGCTAATCAATCAAATAGGCTCCGTGCAGTCTTTGGGTGGTTTTGTAGGTGCAGATTATATGGAGTCGCGCCAACAACGCGGTATGATTGTGCAGGGTGTGATGAATATGGTCAGTGGAGCTATGGGTGTTGTAGGACCTGTCGATTATTCACTCTCTCCTGGCGTTGTGGCATCGACATCTTGTGCTTCGCGTTATACTGTTATCCCTGCAGCTGTGGCTATGATTATCCTTGCGGCATTTCCTGATGCGGTATCTGTTCTGCTTACCATACCTCAGCCTGTAATGGGTGTTGTGCTGCTATATCTTATGGCTACTCAGGTTGCGGCAGGATTGGATATGATGCATACAACCTCAGCTGTTGTGAATTTCAAAGATGGTTTAGTGCTATCTATACCTATTATGTTTACAATCATAATCTCCTTTGCTCCACAGTCGGCTATGCAGAGCGTTCCGGCACTACTGCGTCCTATTGTAAGCAATGGTTTTGTGATGGGTATCATAATTATATTGTTACTCGAACATCTGTTCTTAAAAGAGAAAAAATAATGAGTGTAAAACAACTTCTTAAATCTTGCCAGCAAAACAGAGAGGCGGTTCTTGCTACCAACTTCTATAATCTTGAGACCCTGCAAGCCATTATGCGCGCGGCGCAGATAACCTCTTCGCCCGTGTTGCTGCAACTTACTCGCTCAAGTATTGACTATATGGGTCTAAAACAGGCAGTTGCCATGGCGCGTCAAGCTATTGCAGATTATGGCATCAATGGCTGGATTCATCTTGACCATGGAGGTAGCATCGAACTTGTAGAGAGATGTCTGGATGCAGGTTTTGACTCTGTTATGATTGACGCCTCGGAGCAACCTTTTGAAGAGAATGTTGCCACTACCCGCCGCGTGGTGGAGATAGCAGCCCCTTATGGAGTAAATGTTGAGGCAGAGCTTGGATATGTGGCAAAACTCGGTCAAACTCAAGGTGGAGGTTTTACAACGGCAGAGGAGGCAAAGAGTTTTGTTGAACAGACAGGTGTCGATGCTCTTGCTGTCTCAATTGGCTCGGCTCATGGATTCTATAAGCAAGCCCCAAAACTCGATATAGCAAGACTCTGTGAAATCCATGCCGCAACTCCGGTACCTTTAGTGCTGCATGGAAGTTCAGGTATTCCGCATGATATGGTGCGCGAGGCTATTGCAAACGGAATTGCAAAGGTAAATCTTGCAACCGAAATTAAAGATACCTTTATGCGCCACCTGAAGGCCGTACTCACAAACACCGACGAGATAGACCTGCGAAAGGTCTTCCCAAAGGCTACAGATGCAGTTGTGGAGCTTTTGATTGAGAAATATGGCGTTGTAAGGGGATAATTGATGCTACTTTGTTTTATGCAAAACATTGGTAAATATACCTATTTGTTTTGAGTAAAATTTACTACCTTTGCCACGCAAAAGATACACACAATGGAGAAGTACGAATCAAAACAGTGCCAGATTTTTAAGTCGGCTGCACAGATATACCCCTTTATATCCTCCTTTAACCTACTCACACCCGCGGTAGCGGATAAGGTCGAGGAGTGGCAAGCTACAGAGGATACATGCTCGTTTAAGGTAAAAGGCTTTACCGTTAAACTGCGCATGATTGATAAAGTGGATTGCAAACATGTCAAAATCGTTGGCGATGAGGGCGGAGTGCCAATCGACTTCTCTTTCTGGATTCAACTTCACGAAGTTACCCCTAACGATACCCGTATGCGCATGGTCCTGCACGCCGAACTAAATATGATGATGCGCATGATGGTCGGCAGTAAACTCCAAAAAGGTCTTGACCAGGCGGCAGAAGGGTTTGCGGCGGCTTTCAATAGATTACCGTAATAGCGGCACATTTGCACTTATAAGGGCATACCTGCTTCCGCTAACAAAAAAATCCAGCAATGGCTGTACGCTTGTACTATCCATCGCTGGATTTTTTTGCCGAGCGTGGCATCTACGCCCTTCTAAGCACAAATGGGAAGGTGCTTAATGCACCACTCTGACGACAAATTGGGTGCTTTGATTAGGCGGAGATTGAACTTTAATTGAGCGATGGAGATAAAAATGACATTGAATAGCAACGGGCTTTCAGCCCTCAATGACATAGAATAGCGCGCTTTGCGCGCAATATTAAGGGCTTTAGCCCGCTGTCATTTATTGTTATTCGCTGTTATTGTGCATCTGATCCTGATTTGGCGGATGGGTGCTTTAATCTTGGCGCGCGTCCCTCAGGACC
>JAFWBN010000027.1 GCA_017507075.1 Alistipes sp.
GCGCTGACTTTAGGGTCTCTAAGGTCCTTAGGGACGCGCGCCCAAATTAAAGCGTCCTTCCGCCAAACACCCACCTAAGCGGAACATGCAACCTTTTCTGCCAAGAGTTTTCATCGTGAGCGTGTCCCTCGAAGAATAGGCTTGTAAAGTTTTCGTTATTCCAACCCTTTGCAGCAAACAGAGAGTCTATTTGTGCCTGATATGGTGGATAGGCAGCGTCTATAGTTTTGTCTCCGCAATCCATATAGACACGATTGTCTCCTACTGCGGGCAAATTATCAGAGAGGTAATCTCTAAAGGCTTTTGACCAGACCGGGGCCTGATTTTCAATATCATCTATAGCCACAGGGGAGTGTGTCGATAAGCAAGCGGCAGCACCGAAGACTTTCGGGTACTCGCACAGTGCATACAGCGAGATTAGTCCGCCCATACTTGAGCCTATAACGGCAGTATTTCCAGCATCTGTAAGCGTAGAGTATTTGCTATCTATAAATGGTTTGAGTTCACCCACAATAAATTTCAGATAATCGTCGGCAATAAACTTTTCGCGGTCAAGCTTTTTAAGCAACGCATTATCTTGAGGCAGGTAGTCAAGAGCCTTTTCGGGCATATACTCCGTAAGGCGGTCTGTAGGGTGGTTTTCGATACCCACAACGATAAACGGTCTGCAGCTCTTATCGGTAATAACCTTATGCGCTATGCAGTCTATATTCCAGCTCTGCTTATTCCATGATGTATTTTGGTCGAAAATCATCTGCGCATCGTGCATATACAAAACCGCATACTTTTGATTGTTATCATACCCCTCAGGTAGCCAGATAAGAATATTACGAGGAGGAAAATACTCCGACTTAAAATTCTCATAAATATCCAGACGACCAAATTCTACCTGTTGGTGTTGCTGTGATGCTCTATTGCAACTGCTTGCAAAAAATGCCATGACGGTCAAGATAAAAGCTACTTTTTTCATATACAACTCTTATTTATTTTCTGCAAAGATAGCAATTTGAAATATAAATACTACCTTTGTCTCTACAATTTATAGGTGTGTTCATGCGGAGTATAAAGCATATACTTGTGTTTATTGCCATTTTTGCCTTTATGCCAACGGCCTACTGCGGCACAAGGGATAATCTGCGCCATGCTCTTTCTCTGCAAATCGGCGGAGGTTATAATCTGACGGGGCACTACTATTACAAAGGCTCAAATCCAGATAATCGCCGTCTGAATAAGCATTTGGCATTTAATCTTCGTTACTCTTTTGCCTTTAACCCACAGACAACTATAGGACAAGACTACCCTACTGCATATCAAGGCATAGGCGTTGCTACTCACACATTTTTTGCCCATCGCTCTTTAGGTACTCCTCTTGCCGTTTATCTCTTTCAGGGTGGACGCATACTTGACTTCTCAAAATCTATAGGTGTAGGTTACGAGTGGAACTTCGGCATCTCATGGGGTTGGGTTGCAAATGACGCAACACGCTCGACTTGCAATGCGATGATAAATATATCACTGCCTTTTACTTGGCAGATAGGTAGTGGCTGGGAGTTGTCGCTTGCACCTACATATACACACTTTTCAAACGGCGACACGGCATTTCCCAACAGCGGCATAGACTCCTATGGCGTAAAATTGGGTGTTACAAAGAGGTTTGACAACATTAAAGAGCGGGCTGCGGGCAGAAAATATATATCATCACATCCAAGTTTAAGAGATAAGCATTTCTGGGAGAGAGTCTCTTGGGATGTTTTGGTCTATGGAGGTTGGCGAGCAGACAGATTTATGTCTAACGGAAAGTTTTGTCTTATAAACAAACCCTTTCCTAATTGGGGCGCACAGATAAATCCGCTGTACCACTTTAACCAATACTTCAGCCTCGGAGCCTCGATAGATATATTTACCGACACGAGTGCAAATCTCTATAATGCCACATTTGACCCTGCTACGGGCAAAGTTTCAGGGTACTCAAAGCCCTCACTCTGGGAGCAAACCGCTGTGGCACTATCTGTTAGGGGCGAAATTCGTATGCCGTTCTGCTCTGTGGGTGTGGGTATAGGCTCAAATATTATCCAGCACGGATATGACATGAAACGACTATATTCTGTCTTTGGTCTCAAAATTTTTGTGATTAAGGATGCCTTTATCTATGTCGGCTATCGTCTCAGCACCCTAAAATATACCCGTAATATCATGTACGGCTTCGGATACAGATTTTAGCCAAAGGCATATTAGCTCAAAAACGCAACATTGAACTAATCTCTGTGGCAATACATCTCTGCGGGGTATAGTTTTTTTGGTTATTTATTCATATCTTTGTAAATAAACCTACTTAATAAGTTATTGGTATGAAAAATAGACTATTTATTCTGGTTATTGCAGCAATTACAATGTTTGGGGTTATCTCTTGCAAATCAAGCGTATCAGACTCCACCACAAACAAGGTAATTTATGGCAACATCGTGGATTTGCATGCACGAAAAATATTTCCTGGAGAGATAACAATCAACAATGGCAAGATAGCATCCATACAAGAGACTGTTGGCGTATATGACACATATATTCTGCCTGGTTTTGTCGATTCTCATATACATATCGAAAGTACACTGATGACACCTGAGAATTATGCCCGTATGGCGGTAGCAAATGGCGTAATTTCAGCGGTATGCGACCCTCATGAGATTGCAAATGTATTGGGTGTAGATGGCATTGATTTTATGATTAAAAATGGAAAAAATACCCGCTTTTATTTCAATTTCTTAGCACCATCTTGTGTCCCTTCGACTATATTTGAGACTTCAGGGGCTACACTTGACGCAGAGCAGGTGGCACAACTGATGAGTCGTGATGATATTATAGGGCTTGCCGAGATGATGAATGTTCCGGGTGTTGTGTATGATGATACTCAGGTATTAGCCAAACTTCAAGCAGCCAAAAATGCCGGAAAACCGATAGATGGGCATGCTCCAAAGACCTCTGGAGAGCAGTTGCGTAAATATGTGGCCGCAGGTATCTCTACCGACCATGAGTGCACTTGCGTTGCTGAGGCTTTAGAGAAGTTAGGGCTTGGGATGAAAATCATAATCAGAGAGGGAAGCGCGGCGTGCGATTTTGAGTCTCTTTATACGCTGATAAAGGCGCATCCGGGGCAGATTCTATTCTGCTCGGATGATATGTATCCCGATGATGTTGAGACTATAGGATATATCAATGGCCTTGTAAAAAGGGCTATTGCAAAGGGTATGCCTCTATGGGAGACTCTTGAGTGCGCTTGTATTACCCCCGTAAAACATTACAAGCTGAAGAACGGGCTGCTAAAAGAGGGCGATGTTGCCGATTTTATTATAGTTAATAATCTTGATGAATTTAAGATTATCTCAACATACATACAAGGATATGAGGTCTATAATGCTACTACGGGAGTAACCGATAATTTACAACATAAATCTTCATCTGTAAAATCTTTGACTCTGAATAAATTTCACGCTGAGGAGATTGACACAGATGATATTGAGGTAAAGTGTGAGGGCGAAAATATGAAAGTTATTACAGCCTCTGAAGGCTCACTGATAACAGGCAAGCAGATAGTAAAAGCAAAGAGTGATGCTAATGGAAATGTGATTACAGATGTTGAAGCGGGTATTGCTAAACTTGTCGTATATAACAGATATACTGCATCAAAGCCACAAGTGGCATATATCAAGGGATTTGGGCTGCATAAAGGCGCGATTGCATCTACAATTGCACACGATAGTCATAATATCATAGCACTTGGTTGTGATGACAAAGATATAGTAACCGCTATTAACAAACTTATTGCAGAAAAGGGTGGAATTGCAGTTTGCAACGGTGAAACAATCAAATGCCTCCCACTCCCTATCGCAGGATTGATGACAAACCTAAAGCCTGAACAGGTGGCTCAGAGCCATTTGGCACTCAAGCAAATGTCAAAAGAGATGGGATGCGTTATCAATGCTCCGTTTATGACTATGGCATTTATGGCCCTACCTGTTATTCCAGACCTAAAACTTACCGATATGGGGCTGTTCGACGGCATCGCATTTGAGTTTACACCACTTTGGGAGTAAAGCCAAGAGATTAAAGTAAAGGTTTGGGTTTATTTTTGTCAAATGGTTTATAATCCCAAAATTTTATGTACATTTGTAAATTAAACAAAAAAATTACGCATTATGAATAGAGAGTTAGAACTCAATCCCAACAAGCTTGTTGCCTATCTTGGCAAACCGAGCAAAGAATTTACAAAGGCCGATATTGTGCGATATATTACAGAGAACGATATTCGCATGGTCAACTTTATGTACCCTGCGGCAGATGGCAGATTAAAGACGCTAAACTTTGTAATAAACAATGCAGCGTATTTGGATGCAATTCTCACATGTGGAGAGAGGGTTGATGGTTCGAGTCTCTTCCCATTTATTGAGGCGGGAAGTAGTGATTTATATGTTCTTCCGCGTTTCAGCACTGCTTTTCTTGACCCATTTGCAGAGATTCCGACAATATCTATGCTCTGTACATACTTCAACAAAGATGGTCAGATGCTTGAGAGCTCTCCAGAGAACACGCTACGCAAGGCTTGTCGTGCCTTTACAGAGGTTACAGGTATGGAGTTTGAGGCTATGGGCGAGCTTGAATACTATGTGATTGCTCCGGATAGCGGTGCTTTCCCTGCAACCGACCAGAAGGGTTATCATGAGTCTGCTCCGTATGCCAAGTTTAACGAGTTCAGAACTCAGTGTATGGCGTATATTGCTCAGGCTGGAGGTCAAATAAAGTATGGACACTCAGAGGTGGGTAATTTTACAATTGACGGCATGATTTACGAGCAAAATGAGATTGAATTTCTGCCTGTAGCAGCTTGTGATGCAGCAGACCAGCTGATGATTGCCAAGTGGATTATCAGAAATCTTGCCTACCTTTATGACTACGACATCACTTTTGCTCCAAAGATTACAGCAGGTAAGGCAGGTTCTGGTCTGCATATCCACATGAGAATTGTCAAAGATGGTGTAAATCAGATGCTTGACCATGGCACACTCTCAGAGACTGCGCGCAAAGCTATTGCCGGAATTATGGAGCTTGCAGCACCTATTACCGCATTTGGAAACACAAATCCGACCTCATATTTCCGTCTTGTTCCACACCAGGAGGCTCCTACAAATATCTGCTGGGGAGACCGTAACCGCTCTGTGCTTGTCAGAGTACCTCTCGGTTGGACTGCAAAGAGCGACATGTGCCGCCTTGCAAATCCTCTTGAGATAGAGAGCCACTATGACACAACTCAGAAACAGACTGTTGAGATGCGCTCGGCAGATGGTAGTGCAGACATCTATCAGCTTATAGCTGGTTTGGCTGTGGCTTGTCGTCATGGTTTTGAGATGGAAAATGCACTTGAGGTTGCAGAAAAGACATATGTAAATGTAAATATTCACCAAAAGGAGAACGAGGGTAGGCTAAAGAGCCTTGCACAGTTGCCAGACAGTTGTGATGCTTCTGCCGACTCACTTGAGAGTCATCGTGCAGTATTTGAGCAGTACAATGTCTTCAGTAGCGCGATGATTGATGGTGTTATCAAGAGTTTGCGCTCATATTCAGACCGCACACTGCGTAGCGATATTGAGGGCAATCAGGAGGCAATGCTTAGCCTTGTTCGTCGTTATTTCCACTGCGGATAGAGTATGAAAATCAGACTTTTAGGGGCTGTTGTAGCTATTATGGCAGCCCTACTACTAACTTATTGCACCGAGAAACCATATACAATGGTTGACGGCACAATTGTCTATAACACACCTCAGAGAGACAAGGGTCAGAGTGATATGATAGGCTTTGCTGCCGAGCCTTTAGAGACTGTTCGTGTAGGATTTATCGGTTTAGGTATGCGTGGTCCGAGTGCTGTAAGGCGTTGGGCTGCAATTGAGGGTACAGAGATTGTTGCCCTATGCGACCTTAACCCTGAAGGCATTGAAAAGAGTCAAAAATATCTTGAGAAGGCAGGCAGAGCGCGTGCTGCAGTATATACAGGCTCTACAGAGGCTTGGAAAGGGTTGTGTGAGCGCGATGATATAGATATTGTCTATATTATGACCGACTGGGTAAACCATGTACCTATGGTGTTATATGCTATGGAGTGCGGCAAACATGTTGCTGTAGAGGTTCCTGCGGCAATGACTATAGAGGATATTTGGAAAATCATTGACACCTCTGAGCGCACACGCAAGCACTGCATACAACTCGAAAACTGCGTCTATGACTACTTTGAGACCACAGCCCTAAATATGGCACAGCAAGGGCTTTTTGGCGAGATACTATATGTTGAAGGTGCTTATATTCACTGTCTTGAGGAGTATTGGGACCGCTACTACAATAATTGGCGACTGCAATTCAACCTTAAAAATAGAGGCGATGTATATCCTACCCACGGCATAGGCCCTGTGTGTCAGGTACTTAACATACATCGTGGAGACCGTCTAAAGACCCTTGTTGCCATGGATACCAAGTCTGTTATGGGTACTCGGTATTGGAAAGAGATGAAGGGTGAAGAGTGTTGTAACTTCCAAAATGGCGACCAGACCACAACGCTTATTCGCACCGAAAATGGCAAGATGATTAAACTCAACCACAATGTTATGACACCTCGTCCATACTCGCGCGACTATGCTCTAACGGGAACAGAGGGTTATGCGGCGAAGTATCCGGTAGCAGGTTTTCTATTTGGCTCGGATGCTCTGAAGAGTATTGACCTTGAAGACTTAGACACTCACAGATTTGTGCCTGAGGATGTTAAAGCTGAGCTTATGGAGCGTTACAAGCACCCTATTGTTGCACAAATTGAGGAGGTTGCAAAGAGGATTGGCGGACATGGTGGCATGGATTACATTATGGACTATCGTTTGGTATATTGCCTTAGAAACGGTTTGCCACTTGATATGGATGTCTATGACCTTGCAGAGTGGTGTTGTCCTATTGAGCTGAGTAGAGTATCTATTGAGCATAATTCGGCACCTGTTGCCGTTCCGGACTTTACTCGCGGAACTTGGAATAGAGTTTCAGGATACAAACATGCTGTAAAATAGTAGCTGTCTGAAGAGAAAGCGCGTGCCCAACAACTGTTTTGGGCACGCGCTTTTGTCGGTTATTGTATAGAGTTGTTTCTGACTACAAATCAGGTGCTACCTCTCCTTGCTTAAGGTCTCGAACACATCGAGCAGTTGTAGCCGCATCTCCTGCAACCATAAAGATATTATCCGACCTCATATAACCATATTTTCCCGCCTCTGATGCCTTTTGAATACCCGTAGCACCATAAAATCCGAAGGAGTAGTAGGTGCGACAGAAGAAGGCAGCATTTCCCAAAACATCTGATATATACATGTGCATCAGAGCTATCTCTCGCTGATTTGGAACACGGTAGCCTTCAGGACAATAGTCTGAACTTCCATATTGGTTAATATGGTCATTAAATGTCTTGAAATTCACACCTCCAAATGATTTACTTGAGCCTGTAGCCACAACAAAACGGTCAAAGACGCAATTTTCGAGTGAGTGTTCATCATTAAAGACCAAATCCTGCACAACGCCGCTATTCTCTCCGATATAGTATCGGCGAGAGCCTTGGTCAAGGTAGGTCATATCAAACAACACCCTTTTACTTGATGATGTAGGAGCTGCACCTGTATCATAATCTGTTACCTTTACAATATCTGAAGGCACATTATTGTCTGACAAGTCGGTATAGTTGTCATCCATATTCAGATTACGCACACATCTAACGGAATACTCTGGCAACGCTCTATTTGCAGCACCTCCACCGGCAACAGAGTATGCCCATTGATAAGAGTTATATAGCGTTCCTGTCGCGCTACCCTCCTCGGCCCATATAAGTCGCGGATTGTTTGAATTTGTGCCACTTGCCGTACTTGAAAGCACATGCTGACGCCAACTGCCGGCATCTGCACTACTCTTCTCTACAGCATTGCGCTGATATAGTCGAGCTGCTGGTGATACAGAACGCTCACCAAGCCACAAGTTAGAGAGCTGTTTAATGGATGCCATATACCAACGAATCTCGTCTGCATCTATAACTCCATCGCCATCGTTATCTCTATTTCTGGACATGCAAGAGTAACGCAAATTCTTCTTCACAAGCACATCTGAACCATTTTCGCCCGTGTTATTTACATAATCTGACCAACTAACGCCCTCTGTAAAGGCTCCTCCGCTTACCAAATCCCACTCTTTAAGGGAGTTTGTTCTGCCATTATAATCACTTGTATTACCTGCGCTACGAACAGTATTTGCATTAGCGGCAGAGAGATAGTAGTCGTAAGCAGAACCCTCGGTCTCATCAACACTCTCGTTACCCCACGCCGACTTAAGATTGTCGTTTTGGAAGTTATAGACAGTCTGTATAGCTTTCTGACGAATAGAGAAGGCACTGCCTATAACTTTACTCTCCCCATCAGCACTTGTTTGTGTATCAGAGAGAATATGCATAACACGCGGCTCAAGATGATTTAGCACACGACGCCATGTAGGATTCTCGCCCGTTTGAGAGTCGATAGTCTCACCCGTAAGAGGGTGTCTATCATAGTAATACTCATTAACAAAGGCTGTTACCTTAAGTTCGCCATTTGCATCAAAGAGATTTTTTCTATTCTCTTGTGGTACACCATTACTCTCCTCCTCTAAATATAGACGCTTTTGGGCTCTAAGCATCTCGACAAGTTCGTCAACATATCCCGTAGAGTTTGCACCAGGCCAAAAACCTGTTGCTCGACCCTCATAGAGCGTTCCATCGCGTCGTTTAGCTGTAGGATGCGGTTTATAGACCTGCTTATTATCTGAATATGTGCCGTCGCTATTTCTATCGTTTATACGGAACTCCACCCATCTAAAATCGAGTCCTGAGGTTATCGGTGTACCATTTATATCATAATCAGGAGTGTTTTTAGTCTCCGAAAATGGGGTGCGGACATACCATGTTACATAATCTTTGATATAATCTCTGTAAAAGGTTATCACATGGGCGTCATAGTGGGCATCGCACTCAAAAATCTCATACATCGCAACCGTTACCTCTCCCGTAGCACCAGGCTCTCTCTCCTCAACTGTAGGAGCTGTGCCATCTGTAGGATTCCACTTCTCAACCTCTACACGAATATCATTTACGCCATTGACCGTAATATTGTATGTGTATGAGGTATTACGCAGCGTATCAAAGTTACCACTATCTGAGCCAAAATCGCCAAGATGGATGATATACTTCACCTCTCCATTAAGTGTCGCATTACTCTCGTATGTATCTGCACTATCAACCACTCCATCGCCATTAAAATCATACTCTGTATTCATTATCACCGTAGCACTAACCTCAATATAGGCTGAGTTTGGATTGGCATACTTGAAATTTAAGTTTTTATTGTTTGCATCCTTAGTCTGCTCAGAGCGGTGCTTATAGCTCCAACCACCTGCAGGTGTGGCTATAGGCTCAAGTGCATTATCAAGCATATAGAACGAGAATCCCATCTTTGATTTGCCGCCCTCTACTGCCTCACTCTCATAATTTCGGACATTTGTGTCAAAGTAATCCAACTGAGAGTCTGATTGTTCTACCCCAAAGGCTTTACGAGCCTCTTTGCTCATCACATAGGTATCGTGAGGAACATTTACTACTCTCCAAGAGTTTATCTCAAGTTTACTCAGTTTGTCTCCCGCCTTAAACCAGAAGGCGACCTTAGCATCCATACGCTCAAGTTTCAGCGAGGCACTATCTGCTGTTGATGCTGTATGGTTCAAACTTCCCGTATTGATGCCTGTAAGGTATCCAGACATAGGGAAATATCCTGTTCTCTCAATAAACTCCTGATTAAGCGTTGCCACCATTGTCAGCACATCATCCTGAGTCTGTACAAGGCCCAATTTCTCAGGAGAAACATTAACCATCTTTGAGTCAATATTGGCTATTGCAAAGATTTTACAATCTGTCTGGTTTGATGTAAAAATCTTCACAAGACCCCAACAATCCTGCGAATCATTTGCCGTAGGATTAGAGATATACCATGTATCAGTGGCTGCATTGATGCAATCTTGAGCCGAAGAAGAATCATTGTCAGTATCAAAATAGTGTCCGTAAATCTTATTGCCTGCCGAGTTAAACACAAATACATAGAGGTTGTATATATGTGTCTCTGCCGCCACATTTGGCATTGTCTGACGCGTAGTTACCGTAGTTGAGAGCATCTGTGGAGTACCAAAGCGCAGAACAACCTCTGTCAGAGCATCTGACTGCATTAAATCCTTCTCATCTATCCCTCTTGTACACCCTGCAAAGAGTAGCAAGAGTAGTAATATGTTTATCACTTTCTTCATAGACAACCTTTTTACTATTCAAACACATGCTCAAGATTTACCTCTTTCCATGGCTCTACATAGAATCTGAAAACGCCCGTAGTCTCTTCATAATAGACATTGGTAGCAAGAGTTATTTTCTGATTTCTACGCATACATGTCATCGGAGTTGCCGTTCCGTCGCTCTGAATAACATTTATCTGCTGATTTTGCAGGCTCTTCTCAAGAGTTGTTGTAACATTCTCAATCTTAAAATTAACCGTATATAGCTGCCACAATCTATTGGCATTTGTACCATCATAGACCGCATTTGTACCATTTCGACGAAGATATAGGGATGTATTTCGGCGAATATAGTAACTACCGTTGCCCTGATGAACAAAGTTCCAGTTACTACCTGAATTTGATGCATTTATATAACCTCTGTAGAAACGGCGTTTTGTCGCCTCATTGATAAGATAGCCCGAATTTGAGCCACTAAACTCCCATGTAGCAAGGGTATAATTACTCTGATTTATATCATCTTCGTGCATAAAACTAAGAGTTCCCTCGTCATCATATAGAAAATACTCACCATTTTTCAGCATATAGTCTGCACCCACAGTAAAGGTTGAGGTATGTATTGTGGTGCCGTTATAGACCGTTTGTGTTGTAGTTGTACCTGCAGCAAGAGAGAGGTCTATATCAAACTGATAGAGGCTGCTTGCACCCGTATTCTCAAAGAGGAAACATTGATACACAGAGCCACTGCTATGCGGATTTATCACAGATTTTGACTCTGAAGCCCCCAAACCGATATGACGATAAGGATAAGCAGGCAGTGCGCGATATTGATTTTGCGTACTCTGTGCAAGTATATCCGCCTTAGGCAGCACGGTTGATGTTGCAGGGTTAAAGTTGTTAAATACCACATCTTCTACCGTAAGAGGATAGCCCGTATTGTTATAAATCATCATCTCAAACCACACAACAGGTCTTGACAACTCTATTACCGCGCTCACATTGCCTACACCCACAGAGACAACCTTTTCAGCTGAGAGGAATAGCGGATTTGAGGTATTAACATCCGGTGTATCACTGCCTGACAGCGTTGCAAACCTATCTAAAGAGTAGGTAAACGGCTGTCCAACAACAATATCTGCTACAATATCTGCCACGGAGGTATAAAGACTACGATTTATATTGGCATATACATAGGCTGTATAATCACCCACATCAAGGTCTGGAACAGAAAAAATATGCTCCATATTATTTGAATACTTCTCCCCCTCAAAAGAGGTTGAGCTATGAGAGAAGGTGCGCTTTACCACAACATTATTATTTGGGTCAACAAGCACAAACAAAAAGTCCTCTATACCACCACCTTTGTATATATCTCCATCTCCCAAATCTGCACGCGTAAAAGCAAGAGATACTGCGGGTGTGGATTGCACAGCAAATGTAATACTACCCTTTTGAGGAGTATGAATCTCAGGCGTCTGAGGCTGCGAGCATGCCACAAAGAGCATTTGCAGTGCAAGTAGTGTTATATATAGCAACTTTCTCATAGTTACATCTTTTAGAAACTTATATCAGGGCAGACTGCATCTATATCCTCCCAATCTGTTGTTTGAACTGTTATATCAAATGATGTTGACTGCAACATAACCTCATACATATACTTTTTACTTGGCTCCCACTCATCAACAGTAGCCACAGGTAGTTCGAGCCAAATATCTTTGACAATCTTTTCGCCACCAGACCACAAAACCTCAACAGTAAAACAGATACCCGGCTTTGCCTGATCGCTTTCAACTACAAGCGACTGCGGAATCATCAGCTGCCATGGCAGAGTAACATACTGAGGATTTGCTGAGTCTGTTGTATGAGGAACACTCCAAGTACCGGAGTGCTCTCTGATACGGTCAACAGAGTATTCGTCGTTATTTCCTCTAAGTATAGCCCGCCAATAGCTTGTACCATCGCCCCTCTTCCATGCCGGAGGTGTCTCCGGATTATAAACCTGTGTAAAAGAGAGTGAACCAAGACGATAAATAGAGGTATAGTAAGCATTTGTTACCTTATACTCACACCCAGAGTTCTCATTTGTAAAAAATCGTACTGCCACAGCACTCAGAGCGTGGTAGAACTTCATACTTACCGGCTGTGTATCGCCATTAGTATCAGGATTACCTGATTGGCAGGTATAGTATGCAACCATCATATCGTCATTGTCTGTTGCCGTACTATACTGAAGCACAAGCGAAGTTGTGGTAGCTGTACCCTCCACAAGTGTTGTTGAAGGCCAAAATGCGCGGAAAGAGTATGTACCAGAAGGGGCCCAATACCTATATCCGCCGCCATAATTCCAGCCTGTAATTCCTCCACCGTCGTATGCCACCTCAACATCATTAAAGACATCCACAGGCTCAGGCTCTGCAGTTGTTGAGAGGGATGCAAAGACTCTGAAGGCCTTGTCTCTAAAGAGCGGACTTGTTTGACTGTCAACCAAATCGGCCCTTACTGAAGAGTCAACCGCAACCACGCCAAAATCCATAGCCGCCAACGGCTCATACCCCTCCTGTCTATTCTTGACACATGATAGGCAGAGCTGTAAAAGCAGCACCACAAGCAATAGTCTGTATTTAATTATACTCTTCATTGTTTTATATGTTTAGAAGTTGTATAAATTCTCAACAACCTCTTTTTGTGGATAGGGTGGGTTTCAATCCGCCCTATCCTAAAAGTGTTAAATTCGATTAGAAGTTAATTACACCATTAACATCCTCCCAATCAATAACTTTTGGAGCAAAGTGAATCTCGTCTCCAAATGGGTCAATCTCAATTGTATAGATAATATTCTTACCAAGCTCCCAATTATCAACTGTATGATATTTGTTGAAATAATCAACCTTCTCGTAAGACTTAGTACCAACCTGACCGTTTGGTGCTGTGGTTACGATAGTATAGTTGATAGTAATCTTCTGCTGGTTGTCAATAAGTTGCTGAGGCATAACATAGTAGTCCTTAGCTACTGTTGATGTACCCTGACCATAAACGACAGCTACTGTTGTAAGCTCATGATTTTGAGCCCACTCCTTAGATGTAGTAGAAGTTGATGTATTCCATACATTAAGAGCGTTAGAGTTTGTCCACTCTAAAACTTTAGGTGCTGTATGGTCATTTGCCAATGTAAGAGTAAGATTACCTGTATCATAGATACCCTCAATCTTGATGCTGTTGATTGTAGTTACCCACTTTGTCTCCTTCTCGCCAGGAGCAATACTATCCTTGTTATCCAAACGCACTGCCTTTACCATAAAGTTAAGCTTTGCAAGAGCATGGTGAAAGAGTGTTGGCACACCTGTAAAGCCGTAGTTAAAAGTATTTGAAGTCTGCGACATAGCTTTGTTACTATACATCAAATCAACAGGCAGAGCAGGAGCAACTGCCTCAACAACCTTGAATCCCTCAAACTTAAGAGTCTGCTCAGAGTCAGAGAACTTAGGCACAGCTGCATTTGCTGCATCTGCATTGTATGGAGCATAGCTAACAAAATCAAGGTGTCCCTGTGTAGGCCAGAAATACTGACCGCTCTTTGAGGCCCAAATGCTGTTGCCAGAAACAACTTTGTACATAATCTCAACATTGTCCATAAAAACAGTGTGAGTACCAGGAGCTCCACTATTCTCATAGAAAGCATAGGTTCCGAAGGTCTGACTTGTTGGGAAGTCAACCTCTGCACGGCTTGAAGAAGGCAGATACTTAGCAACCTCAAAAGAGATCTCTTGCGATGCCTCTGGAAGCACTGCTACCTCATTTTTCACACAGCTTGCAAATGCTACACCTGCAAAAACTGCAATTACAAGAAATTTTTTCATAATACTGAAATTTAAGTGTTAAAAATTGTTTGTTTATATGTTTGTTGTGTTTGTTTATCATTCTCTTGGACCTATCGGGATTACCTCCGTTACATCTTCCCACTCGTCAACCTCCGGATTAAAGCCTCCACTACCCTCTGGTATAATAGGCTCCGGAATATCCCACACCTCGTCTATAATCAGCCAATGCCTTTGTTGTGCATCCTCTGTGGCAAAAATACTCTCCATATCAACCTCCTTTTGGTGCGTCTTACCATCGCGGGTAAGCACACTGAAGGTTACTTTAAGCTTGCTTTCGGCTGTATCAATTCGTCCGAAGGTATTAAATACAGCACAAAGTACATCTTTATTCTCGTCTGCGATATTCTCATCTGTACTCTGCTGCATCTCAAAGTAGAGCGAACAAGGCTCTTCTGACAGAGTGCCATCGGCAAGCAGTTTTGACGACGAGAGACCCGAAAGCAGAGCCAATCCAGCCGCCTTTTGTGCGATATGTTGCTGACCCGAAATTCTAATCTGTATATAGTATGTATAGACGATAGTATGAGCGTAGGAATAGATGACCTTCTCGCCTATATGTGGCTCTACAACAATATCCGACTCGTCAGCAACAAAGACATGCTCTGGCTGATAAAAGACCTTCTCACTACGACTCACTCGCGTACCAAAACGAGAATAGAGCGACTCAGACACACCGTAAGTATATGCTCTACAGGTATTATAGTTATCATCGCCATCAATAAATGTATCTGCAATATCAAAATTATAACCCAACATCTTATACTCTCCCGGACTCAAGGCGATAGCTCCGCTGAAGAGGTGGTATCCATTTTCATCCACACCCACATTTGGCACAAAACCTTGCGAAATCTGCAGGTTATCTGCCGCCTGATAGATAAAGACTCGCAGTTTATCACTCTTCAACTCAGGACGAGGAATTTTGTCGTTATAGATATTACAAGTAACATTGTTGATATCACTTGTTGTAAGACTTATCTTAAGCAGTGCGTTATCCTCCGGGTCGAGTAGCGGACGACGAACACAGCTCAAACAAAGGAGCGCAAGCAGAAGCGTAAGAGTAGCAAAACCTAATCTTTTCATCTGCCACCTCCTCTCTTTGAATAAGGGATATTTATCGGTACGACAAGTGATATTTTAGCCTTTGTAGGGCCAAAATATCCGATGCGACCAACTTTATACTTATCTCTCCACAACTCACTATAGTCTGTTGCAGGATAGTAGTGCCTATATGCAGAGGAGAGGTAGCCCACAGAGAGTGAGAACTCCATATTCAGGCGCGGCGAGATAGGCAACGAGTATCCATAAGTAAGACCCGCCGACCAATACTCTCCCTGATAGCAGAGTTTTTTATCCCACTGGAAGTCAAACATTGATGTCATGCCATACACGCCGACAAAGTGTCCCTTCAGCTTTTGTGCATGGAAAGTGTTATCTCTAAACCAATAACGAGCCTCAACACCCGCCTCAAGCATCTGGAAACAATACTTATTGCCCTTCTCCCACCATGGAAAAACATACTCTGCAGCCACAGAGAAGTGTCTGCCAATAGGCACCTCCGCCTCAACATTAAGAGCCGAGGCAAGATCATAGAGCATATTTGTCTTAAGGGCAAAAGTAAGGGTATCTTTCTGCGGAATTATAATCGGCTCTATATGCTCTATTACAGGCGTTGCCACCTTTGATGGCTTAAGAGCAATATGCTCCGACAGCAGTAACTCTTCCGGCTCTATGCGGGTATAGAGCATGAGTATCATCGAGTTACGGATTCTCGGATAGTAAGTTTTGTAGAGGTAGCGGTAGATTGGGTCTTTTTCCATGCGCCACTTCTTTGTATCAATAGATACAGAGTTGTCGTCTATAATTCTGAGCACTCTTTTAAGCGATGTCTCTTTGCACAGAGTATCCCTGACAACCCACTCTCTAAGCTGACCCCAAGACTCACCGTCAGGATTAACCCTCAGCCTACTATTTAACTCAGGATAGTTCTCCTCCATATACTTGCGCATAGTGGCTGCACGACGAGCAGACAGCTTTTGATTGTGCAGATATGCACCCTCAGGAGAGGATTGAGAGACAATAACTACAGAGTCGATTTTTTCAAGCGATATAGAGTCAATTTTTTGACGAATACTGCGAAGCGTATGGTTGTTACCCATGTAAAGGGTATCAAGATTGCTTTTATCCCAACGAAAATGGACCTCCGTTACAAGACTATCCACCAGAGCCCTTGACTGCGAAAAGGCAGCCACAGCACTGAATAAAGATAGAACAAATATGAAGAGCCTCTTCACTTTCGCTTATTTTTTATATTTTTTACTTACACTATTCAATATCCAACCCCACACACGCTTTTGGTTTGAAACATGGGTCTGCAACAACTGTAAATAAATATACACTAAATCATAACCCAAAAACCAAAAAGAGATCTCTCACCGATACAAAAGTAGCTATTTTTATCTGATATTACAAATTTTATATATACAATGTATAAAAAAAATTAAGACGGCAGATAACATTTAATAACAGCGAGATAGAGTCTTTAGGGACGCGCGCCTAAAATCAAAGCACCCCTCCGCTAAATTATAGTACCCAATTTGTCGTCAGAGTGGTGCATTTACAACGCCGCGATTAAGCCGAGCGCAATCAAGCCCGCTTGAATTGCCGAGGCGCAGCGGTGAAAAGCCCCTAAAAGGGGATTAAGGCTCGGC
Organism: Alistipes sp.; assembly: GCA_017507075.1. GTDB lineage: Bacteria > Bacteroidota > Bacteroidia > Bacteroidales > Rikenellaceae > Alistipes. Next base: position 16,955 of record JAFWBN010000027.1, read on the forward strand.
TAAAAAGACAACGAAGGGCTGTACTGTGCGTACTGCCCTTTGTTGAATTTTTAGTTAGCCGATGGAAATGTGCCACTATCACGACAAATTATCACAATCTACGAGCTCCGTCAGATATCACAACAGGATAAATCTTTGGTTTATGACCATATTTAGCCTCGAATTTCTCGGTAACGGTTGCGATAAAGGCGTCGCAAAGTTCCTCCTTAACGAGGTTGATTGTACAGCCACCAAAGCCGCCGCCCATAATTCGGGAGCCTGTAACACCACATTGCTCAGCAACGGTAGCAAGGAAATCGAGTTCCTCGCAGCTTACCTCATAGTCGCCAGACATACCCCAATGGGTCTGATACATACGCTCGCCGACAGTCTGATAGTCGCCCGCCTCAAGGGCATTGCAGACATCAAGCACTCTCTGCTCCTCGCCAATAACATATCGCGCACGGAGGTAATCTTCCTCAGAAATCTTATCTTTCACAGCCTCAAGTTGCTCCATAGTAGCTCCGCGGAGGAACTGCTGACCCAAAACGGCTGCCACTCTCTCGCAAGATTTACGGCGGTCATTATAAGGAGAACCCACAAGCTCATGTTTTACACAAGAGTTGACAAGCACAAGGCGATAGCCATGCTTTGCGGGGTCAAATGGGAAGTAGCTAAACTCCATAGAGCGGCAATCAAGACGCATAAGATGGCCTGCCTTACCGTGAACAGATGCAAATTGGTCCATAATTCCGCAATTTACACCGCAATAGTTATGCTCTGTAGCCTGACCTATACGAGCAAGCTCAAACTTCTCTATACCAAGATTATACAAGTCGTTCAGGGCAAAGGCAAAGGTACTCTCAAGTGCTGCCGAAGATGACATACCTGCACCAAGTGGCACATCACCAGCAAAGACAGTATCAAAACCGCCAATTACACCACCTCTCTTCTGAATCTCACGACAAACACCAAAGATGTAGCAAGCCCAGCTCTTTGATGGCTTATCCTCCTCTGCAAGTCCAAAGCTGCAACTATCCTCCAAATCAAGAGCATAAGCCCTTACCTTATCTGTACCATTAAGGCGAATTGCAGCCACAATGCCCTTATCCACAGCTCCTGGAAAGACAAAACCACCGTTATAATCTGTATGCTCTCCAATAAGGTTAATTCTTCCCGGAGATGCAAAGAGAACTGCACCCTCTCCATACAGTTCTGCGAACTTTTGAGATACTCTATTTTTCATCTTATTTAGTAGTTAGTTTGTTTAGTTCGTACTTTATCTTTGCTATAGAGCCTACATTGACACTAAATTCATCAAGGCCCATAGTAAGCAGTCTCTCTGTAGCCAAGTTATCCGACGCAAGTTCGCCACACATGCCGCACTCAATATTTGCATTTTGCGCAGCAAGAATAACACTCTGCACAGCTCTCAGAACGGCATCAGAGTATGGATTATAGAGTTTAGAGACCTTAACATTGGCTCTATCTGCCGCCATAATGTACTGTATAAGGTCGTTTGTGCCTATACTGAAAAAGTCGCACTCTGCAGCAAGAGAGTCTGCAATAAACACCGAGGCCGGGGTCTCAATCATCACACCCACCTTAATATTCGGATTAAATGCCACGCCACCCTGCTCTAACTCTCTTTTACACTGCTCAAGATAATATTTTGCATCACGCAGTTCATCCACACAGACAACCATAGGGAACATAACCCTTACATCTCCATCCGTACTTGCTCTTAAAATTGCCCTCAACTGACGACAAAACATATCAACCCTGTCAAGCGAGATTCTGATAGCTCGCCAGCCTAAAAACGGATTCTCTTCTTTCGGGAAATCGAGATATGGAACAGCTTTATCGCCTCCTATATCAAGAGTTCTGATAATCAGCGGCTTACCATTACAAGCACGCGCTGCTGCGGCATATATTTCATACTGTTTATCCTCTGTAGGCTCTTGACTGCTCTGCATATAGACAAACTCACTGCGGAAAAGTCCTATACCATCTGCCCCTGAGGCAATTGCTCGCTCAACATCCTCTACACTACCGGCATTAGCAAAGACATACACTCGCCTATCTCCATCAAATATTTCGCAATTTGCAACGGCCTGCTGCTCCTGCTTAAGTGCCTGATAATTAAGCCCTCGTGTCAAATAGTCGTTAAGTGTATATTCATCAGGATTGACAATCACAAGACCCTCTGCACCATCAATAATAAGTCTGTCGCCCGTAGTAATCTCTGCTGAGGCATCTCCAAGACCCACGACAGCAGGCAGTGATAGATTTCGAGCCATAATACAGACATGGCTCGTTGTACTGCCCTCGGCTGTTACAAAGCCTCTGATTTTCGAGAAATCAAGCAGAGCCATATCCGATGGAAACAGCTCTCTATCAACCACAATATCGCCATTTTCTACCCCCTCAAAAGGGTTTATTACGCCTCCTGCAAGGTTTTGAGATATTCTGGCAAAAATATCCTTCACATCTGCGGCACGGGCTGCAAGATATTCATCATCCATAGCCTCAAACATAGATACAATCTGCTCACAAGAGCTACTGACTGCATCCTCGGCACTACAACCCTCGTTGATAGCTGTCTCAACGCTATCGACAATCATCTCATCATCGATAATCTCAAGGTGTGCTGCAAAGATATCGCTATTCTCGGCAAGATGGGCAATCTGCTCCCTACTTGCAGCAAGAGCCGTTGCAAAGAGCGATTTTTCACTCTCCGCACTACCCTTTTCTCTATTTATGCTGCTCTTTGTTCGCCTTACAACAAAGGCTCTGCCGACAGCTATACCCTCAGAGGCGCGAACAGATGTCGAAAGTAATTTCATCAATCCTTAATATTGGCTATAACATCTACTATCGCCCTTAAATTTGCCTGCTCACTACCACCTTCTGCAGTAACTGTAATCTGAGTACCCGACTTGATACCCAACGACAAGACTCCAAGCATACTTGAAGCACTGACACTCTTCACACTCGTTGCAAGAGTAACCTTGCCATCAAGCGACTTGGCAAGTTTTACAAGCTCTCCCGCAGGACGGGCATGCATACCGTTTGGAGCGGTAAGAACAACTGTTTCTGTAACCATTATAATAAATTTAAGCGTTTAATACATCGTAAATCTCTGTAGCATCATCCGTGGTCTTAAGCAACTCAAGCACCTGTTCATCCTCAAGAGCCTCACTAACCTTGGCAAGGAGTTCAAGGTGTTCATCTCCCACACCAGCAATACCTATGACAAGGTATGCCATCTCGCCATCAAAATCTACGCCCTCAGGATACTGAACCACGCTGATACCTGTATGTAAAACCTCTCGTTTAGCACTCTCTGTACCGTGAGGAATTGCAATACCCATACCCAAATATGTGGTTGTAATTTTTTCGCGTTCAATCATACCATCAACATAGTCCATGGCCACATAACCGCCCTTGACAAGCAAATTTCCGGCCTCTGTAATAGCCTCCCACTTATCCGCTGCTGTAGCACCAACCTTAATAGAGTTTAGCGAAAGAATCTGCGAACTTGGAGCGGAGTTTGGAGTGGTTATCTCAACCTTATCTTTTGCAGATGTATCTGTTTTTAATGCCGCAAATTCGTCATAGAGAGCATCAAGAGCAGGGTCTTCAAGGAAATTCTTAATTGATACAATCCTTACATTTGGAGCATTGCCTTTAGCCCTTGACGCAAGACCCTCCTGACAGACAACAACATCTGCATCAGCAGGAATAGAGTTTACAGAAGAGTTTGTAACCTTAACATCAAGACCTAACGGCTCAATACGCTTACGGAAACGGGTTGCACCCAGCGCGCTACTACCCATACCCGCATCACAAGAGAATACCACAAGGCGTATTTTAGCCGTCTGCTGAGCCTTAGCTGCAGCCTCTGCTGCAACCTTATACTTAGGCTTAAAACGATTCTCCGGCAGAGTATCACTCTCTTTTGAAGAGCGACGAATAATGAGTGCCGATGTAACAAAGGTTACCGTTGCAGCTATAAGCACCGCCAAGACAAGCAACAGCGTCTTACCCTTTGGAGCCATAAGTATCACAGATATAATACTTCCAGGAGAGATAGGACCCACAAGACCCGCATGTACAAGGGTGAGGAAGAATATACTTGAAGAGGCACCCAAAATCATAGGAATAATAAGCAGTGGACGAGATAGAACATAAGGGTAGTAAATCTCGTGAATACCACCTATAAACTGTATAAGCACCGCACCAGGAGCAGAACTCTTTGCCGGACCTTTGCCAAAAATCCAATAGGCCATAAGCATACCGAAACCAGGACCAGGATTGGACTCAAGGAAGAAGATTATCGACTCACCAAACTCCTGAACCTGAACAGTTCCAAGAGGTGTTAAAATACCGTGATTGATGGCATTATTTAGGAACATAACCTTTGCTGGCTCAATGAATATCGAAACAAGTGGTAACAGATTTTGATCCTTCAGATAGACAATACCTGACTCAAAAAGCTTTGTTATCCACGATATAGCATCACCTATGGTAAGATAACCTATAATCGCCAAAATCATACCCAAAATACCGAGCGAGAAGTTGTTTACAAGCATCTCAAAACCTGCGCGAATCTTACCCTCTACAGCCTTGTCAAACTTACTTATAAGCCAACCGGCAAGCGGACCCATAATCATCGCACCGATAAACATAGGCACATCTGTACCTACAATCACTCCCGCAGTTGCTATAGTTCCTATCACGCCGCCACGCACTCCTGCCACATTATGACCTGCCGTATAACCAATAAGCAGTGGCAACATGTAGGTAAGCATCGGCGAAACAAGCTTTGCAAGGTGCTCATTAGGAAACCATCCGCTTGGAATAAATAGTGCCGTAATCAAGCCCCACGCAATAAAGGCACCAATATTAGGCATAACCATAGCACTGAGCGCACGCCCGAAATTTTGAATCTTATCTCTCATAAAATGATTTTTTATATACTTTCACAAAAGTTATTCCACAAAGATAGTAAAAATTTGTGAGTATTGCAAAAGGGAAACAACAAATAACAAAAAAGGCAGGTACAAAATGACAGATGACAGCAAATAACAATAAATGACAGCGGATGTTGCGCGTACAAATAGGGTCATTAGGGACTCTAAAGTTAAGCGCAAAGCAGAAGGGATATTAGGGAGGTTAAAGAGGTTAGGGATATTAAGGAGCGGAAAAAAGTTCTGCAGGGTTCGATACCCTGCAGAACTTTGGCGTTGCGCTCCCTAATATCTCTAAAATCCCTAAACTCCCTAATCTCCCTAATCTCCTTACAAAATTTGCGTGCAATCTCCACCAAATCAAAGCACCCAATTTGTCGTCAGAGTGGTGCATAAAGCACCTTCCCATTTGTGCTTAGAAGGGCGTAGATGCAACGCCGCGATTAAGC
>JAFWBN010000028.1 GCA_017507075.1 Alistipes sp.
CTCGACCTCTAAGGACTATTTTCTTTGTACCATCTACGATGGTTTTCCTAAATCCGAGTACAGACGAAGTTGTTGCGCTCCCTAACCTCCTTAATCTCCTTAGAATCCCTAACCTCCTTACTAAATTTGCGTTTAACCTCCGCCAAATTAAAGCACCAATTTGTCGTCAAAAGGTAGTAGTTGCAAGGCACACGAGAAACCGAGCGCGCAGCATACAAAGCGTATGTGAGCAGCTCGGTTATCGAAGTGTAACGCAGCAAATGCTGCCTTTTCACGACAAATTCACGATAAGTTCTATTTCCTATATACTCCCTTCGCCAATCCTCCCTCAGAAGTTTCTCGGTATAGGCTTGGAAGGTTTAGACCGGTCTCTTTCATCACTTCGACAACTTTATCGAAAGATACGAGGTGTGAGCCATCTGAGAGTGTTGCATAAGCATTTGCATCAAGGGCGCGGGCTGCAGCCACGGCGTTTCGCTCGATACAAGGTACTTGAACAAGACCGCAAACAGGGTCGCAAGTAAGTCCGAGGTGGTGTTCGAGACCCATCTCTGCTGCATATTCAATCTGTGCAGGAGTTCCTCCAAAGAGTTGGCATGCGGCGGCAGCTGCCATAGCACAAGCAACGCCAATCTCGCCCTGGCAACCTACCTCCGCACCTGAAATAGATGCGTTAGTTTTTACCACATTTCCGAATAGTCCTGCCGTAGCAAGGGCGCGCAGAACTCTGACTTTCAGAAAATCTCGCGAAGTGGTCATATGATACAGCACACCTGGTAGCACACCACAAGAGCCACAAGTTGGAGCTGTTACCACTGTGCCTCCGGAGGCGTTTTCCTCTGCCACAGCCAAAGCGTAGGCATAGATTTTTGCACGCGAACTAAGGGAATCTGTATAGCTCTTGCTCTTCACATAGTAGGTGCTTGCCTTACGAGCAATCTTTAAGCAACCAGGAAGGACTCCATCGTTGTTGAGTCCACGCTGTACTGTTTGGCACATCTGCTCCCAGATATAGTCAAGGAAGTCCCAAATCTCCTTACCTTCGCACTCTTCAACATACTCCCAATAGGTTTTACCCTCATCGTAGCACCACTTTTTAATATCTTGAATCTTTGTAAGCGGATAGATGCTTGCCGGCAACTGAGCAACAGTATTTTCATTGGCTAAAGAGCCTCCCCCGACACTAAATATTGTCCAACTATCGACAATAACACCCCCTTGAAGTGCTTCGAAGAGCATGCCGTTAGGATGAAAATCAAGTACAACATCTGGTTTCCAGATTATCTCTGTTGGTGCTATCGACTCAAGGACTGAGAGTATAGCACTATGTGTAAGGTGTCCCTTCCCCGTTGCGGCAAGTGAGCCGTAAAGAGTTACTCTATAGGCATCTGCACCCTTTGTGCGCTCGGCAAACTGCTCTGCAGCTCGCTTAGGTCCCATAGTGTGGCTACTTGATGGGCCACAGCCGACCTTGTATAATTCGCGTAATGATTCCATATTGCAAAGTTACAAATACAAGAGAAAAAAACAAAACATTTTTACTATCATATCCATTTTTTACATATATTTGTATCAAAAGAATATCTTGTGGTATGTTGCGTCTAACACTACTCCTTATTGCGCTGTTTTCTGCCATATATTGCAAAGCCGAGAATAGTGGTGGTCAAATACTTACTCTAACAAGTGAGGATACTCAGCGTTATGCCTTAATTTTTGCTCCAGAACAGAACTCCACACCTCGACCTTTGGTCTTTGTCTTTCATGGCAGAGGAGGCTCTATGCACGGTATATCCCGTCAGATGGATATTCACAACCATTGGAAAGATGCTGTTGTTGTCTATCCTCAAGGTATGTGGTGTGAGGGTGGATATAGAGACGGTTTTGGTTGGGTTGTACCTGATGGCAGAGATGAGGGGCGAGATATTCGTTTTTTTGACACTCTGCTTAAACATATAAAACAACACTACAATATAAACGACAACAATATCTACGCCACAGGACACTCCAACGGTGGTGGTTTTACACATGCCCTTTGGGCCTTAAGAGGTGATATTTTCAAAGGCTTTGCCGTCTCTGCTGCGGGGAGCGTCAGACTAAAAGAGAATGCAAAAAAGCGAAAACCTAAACCCATATTTATAATAGGAGGCTCTGAAGACAACGTTGTCCGAATAGAAGTAATACAGAGAGAAATTGAGACAGCCAAACGAATAAATGGCTGCTCTACACGCAGAAAATTCTCTAAAAGCACAACTATATATAAAGGTACAAACAGAAACGATGTTGCCGTGGCAATACATCCATCAGGACACAAGTTTCAAAGAGAGTTTACAGAAGAGATAGTAAACTTTTTCAAATACCTACAATAGATGGCCGCCAAAGACCCTTTGACATTTGCTATCCTAAACAAAAAAAACGATGCGAGATAACTCGCATCGCCATTTACCTTTGGGTGGAAGATGGGACTCGAATGTCGCACAGTAGTTTGTACTACTGTGCGTCATCATTGACGAGGCAGCGCAGTCAAGCTACGCTTGGTGCGCGAACAGCCGAGGAGATAATGTCGCCTCGTCTCTACTACTGTGCGTCATCACTGAAGGAGTACCGCAGTCGCATTTATGCGGTGCGGAAAAACACGACTGAAGTAACCCTTGCCACCTCCTATATTGCACTTTGTAAATGGTAGAGCGAAGCTCGGATTTTTGTGTTTAAGATTTGGGAGCTTGCTCACAGTAATCCTAAACACAAAAAAAACGATGCGAGATAACTCGCATCGCCATTTACCTTTGGGTGGAAGATGGGACTCGAACCCACGACACCTGGAACCACAATCCAGTGCTCTAACCGACTGAGCTACATCCACCATATAATCCGTTTCCGAATCGGGGACAAAAGTAATACAGATTTTCGACACATCCAAATTTAAGCGATACTTTTTTTGACTATTTCGCACAAATTAGATGAAAATATCTTTTACTATCTTCATCGTCGGCAAAAAAAATACCGACAATGGGCGATAGTGCTCATTATCGGTATTTTTTGTTATCTAAAGGTAGGTTACTGCGAAATTACTTACCAAGCAGTTTCATTACCTCATTATAGACAGTCTCTCCGTTATATCCGAACTCTTTATCAAGTACCTTATAAGGAGCTGAGTGTCCGAAGTGGTTAAGACCGTGGATATTGTCCAAATTACCCACAAGACCGAGGAGTGTTACAGGCAGACCTGAGGTCATACCATATCTAACAGCATCGGTAGGAATTACAGCCTCCTGATAAGATTTTGGTTGGTCGCGGAACAGACCCTCACTTGGAACATCCACAACTCGTACATTGATGCCCTCCTTCTTAAGCAGCTCGGCACCCTCAACAAGTGTAGCTACCTCTGAACCTGAAGCAACCATTACCACCTTTGGTTTTGCTGAGTCCACAACGATATATGCACCCTTTACTGACTGCATAGCCTCATCTCTACGGGATGCGCTAAGGGTTGGAAGGTTTTTGATATTCTGGCGTGAGAGGATAAGAGCCACAGGACGCTGCTCCTCAAGAGCAATTTTCCATGCTGCGATAGTATCCTCACCATCTGCAGGACGCAGAACGACCATTGAACGCTCGCCGCTATGGTTGTGAAGATGCTCCATAAGACGAATCTGTGCCTCCTGCTCAACAGGCTGGTGTGTAGGTCCATCCTCGCCGACACGGAAGGAGTCATGAGTCCAAATATAGATTACATGCAGGCGCATAAGTGCTGAAAGGCGCACAACAGGCTTCATATAGTCTGAGAATACGAAGAATGTTCCACATGCAGGAATTACGCCACCATGCAGAGCCATACCGTTCATAATACAAGCCATTGTAAACTCAGAAACGCCAGCCTGGAAGAACTTACCTGTAAAGTCGCCCTTAGTAAATGCCTTAGTCTTCTTAAGGAAACCGTCAGTCTTATCAGAGTTTGACAAATCGGCAGAGGCTACAATCATATTCTCAACCTTTTCGCCATATACACCAAGGACTGTTGCTGATGCTGCACGAGTAGCTACATCCGGCTTCATCTCTATTGAGCGATAGTCAATCTGTGGAAGTTTTCCTGAGAGGAACATATCAAGTTTGCGAGCAAGGGCAGGATTTGCAGCTCTCCACTCTGCCTCAACCTTCTTACGCTCAACCATCTCGGCACGAAGAACTATAGCGCGGTCCTCATAGACACTCTTGCTCTCAGTGAACACCTTAAATGGATTCTCCGGGTCGCCACCAAGGTTTGCAATAGTTGCTGCATAGTCTGCACCAGCAGCAGAGAGAGGCTGACCGTGTGTTGATACCTTATGCTCAAAGCTCTCACCCTGAGCAGTTACAGCACCTCGACCCATAATGGTTGTACCGATAATAATTGTAGGCTTATCTGTAGGCTCATTTGCCTTCTTAAGAGCTGCACGAATCTCTGCAATGCTTGTGCCGTCAATCTCAATAACATTCCAGCCCCAAGCTCTATACTTCATGGCTACATCCTCAGTATCAACCTCATCAACCTTTGTTGAGAGCTGGATATTATTTGAGTCATAGTACATGATGATATTTGAGAGACCCAAGTTGCCGGCAATGCGGCCTACACCCTGAGAAACCTCCTCCTGAACTGCGCCGTCAGAGATATAGATATATGTCTTGTGAGCCATCCACTCGCCAAAACGAGCTACCAAGAATCTCTCAGCAATAGCTGCACCAAGACCCATAGCATGACCCTGACCAAGCGGGCCTGAAGTATTCTCTACGCCACGCAAAAAGTCAACCTCAGGGTGTCCAGGAGTTACACTACCCCACTGGCGGAACTGCTGAAGGTCCTCCATAGAGTAATGACCGGCCAAAGCCAAAACTGAGTATAACATTGGAGACATATGTCCAGGGTCAAGGAAGAAACGATCTCGATATGGATACAACATATTATCCGGATCATAACGCAAGAACTCTGCAAAGAGAACATTTACAAAGTCTGCACCTCCCA
>JAFWBN010000029.1 GCA_017507075.1 Alistipes sp.
CCAAGCCGTATGAACCCTAACCAGTTCTACGCCCTGCCACAGTCTCCACAGACACTCAAGCAGCTGCTGATGGTTGCAGGTTATGACCGTTATTTCCAGATTGTGCGCTGTTTCCGCGATGAGGATTTGAGAGCAGACCGTCAGCCTGAGTTCACACAGATAGACTGCGAGATGGCTTTTGTAGAGCAGGAGGATGTACTCTCAATCTTCGAGCGTTGGGCAAAACACATGTTCAAGAGCGTGCTTGGTCTTGAGTTTAACGAGCCACTGCGCCGTATGCCTTGGATTGAGGCTATGGAGAAGTACGGTTCAGATAAACCTGATTTGCGCTTTGGCATGGAGTTTAATGATATTACAGAGCTTGCTCACGGACACAACTTCTCAGTGTTTGACGATGCCGAGTATGTTGTAGGTTTTGCAGCAACCTCTTGTGCTAAATATACCCGCAAGCAGATTGATGCTCTGACTGAGTTTGTTAAGCGTCCACAGGTGGGTGCTAAGGGTCTTGTATGGATTCGTCTTGAAGAGGGCGGAGGCATAAAGTCTTCTATCGACAAGTTCTTCGACGCTGACTCTCTGCGCGCTATAGCAAATAGACTCGGTGCAAAGGAGGGCGATTTGTGTCTTATCCTCTGTGGTAAGAAGTTTAAGGCTCTTACACAGCTCTGCGCACTGCGTCTTGAGGTTGCCGAGCAACTCGGACTTAGAGACCCTAAGAAGTTTGCACCTCTCTGGGTTGTTGACTTCCCAATGTTCGAGTGGGATGAGGAGACTGAGCGTTTCTATGCTATGCACCATCCGTTTACCTCTCCAAAACCTGAGGATGTAGAGTATCTTGAGTCTGACCCTGGCAGAGTGAGAGCCAACGCTTACGACTTTGTCTGCAATGGTACTGAGCTTGGTGGCGGTAGTATCCGTATCCACGATGCACAGCTGCAGCAGACTATCTTTAAGTGCTTGGGCTTCACCCCTGAACAGGCTGAGGCACAGTTCGGATTCCTTATCAACGCCTTTAAGTACGGCGCACCACCTCACGGAGGTCTCGCCTTTGGTTTTGACCGCCTCTGCTCACTATTCGGCGGCTCTGAGTCTATCCGCGACTACATCGCTTTCCCTAAAAACAACGCAGGCCGCGATGTAATGCTCGATGGACCATCTGAAGTGGCTCAAGAACAACTCGACGAACTATACCTCTCACTCGTAAAGCCTGAGTAGAGATATTGATATAGCGTCCTTATGGCCACTAAAGCCACTAAGGATATGCGCAACGGAAAATCCGGCACAGGCTCAATGCCTATGCCGGATTTCTGTTTCATAGAAGAGTGGTTAGGTATTTTAAGGAGCGAAAAAAATGACAAATAACATTTAATGACAATAAATGACAGCGGGCTAAAGCCCTTAATACTGCGCGCTGTCCTTAGTGTCTCTAAGGACTCTAGGGTCTCTAAGGTCCTTAGGGTCGCGCGCCAAAATGAAAGCACCCCTCCGCTAAATTAGAGTACCCAATTTGTTGTCAAAATAGTGCAAATACAACGCTCGGCAAAAATGCCTGCGAAGGGACATACTCCAGCGTATTTCCCTTTGCAGGCACTTTTTGTTAGCGGAAGCAGGTATGCACTTATAAGCGCAAATGTACTGCTATCACGGCAAATAATTTGTCGTCAAAAGGTAGTAGTTGCAACGCTCGGCGTTTTTCGAGTCGAAGGGACATACTATCTGTATTTCCCTTTGACGAGAAAAAGGTTAGCGGAAGCAAGTGCTGCCTTTTCACGACAAATTACTTATCTTCATAATAAAACCACCCCCAGGAGCCATATTTATTGACAATCTGCGCCATAGTTGCAGGGTTATCTTCTCACGGGTATAATCTGAGGCTATACGGTGTGAATTTGCGCCATCTTTGAATAAATCCACGCTCCAGATACCCTCTCCGAGAATCTTAGACAAATCGACATCCACACTTCGTGGTTCCCATGAGGTCATACCGCCCACATACCATGTATTTCCGGCTCTGCGGGCTGTGATGATATACTCTCCGATTTTTCCGTCAAGGACTACGGTTTCATCCCATACAGTAGGCACTGAGGCTATAAATTCTGCACACTCGCTCTCTTTGCGGTATGCTGTAGGGGAGTCGCAGAGCATAGAGAGAGGCGAGAAGAATACTGCGTATGCGGCAAGTTGGTGGCAACGAGTACCCTGACTCATAGGCTCACGATTTATAGGGCGATAGTTTTTGCGAGTAGCATTACGCATAGCTCCCTGAGTATAATCTATCGGGCCGGCAACCATACGGATAAATGGCATTGTAACATCGTATGCCATCTGGTCAACGCTCTCCTTGCTCCACTTCATCTGCTCAAGACCAAAGACAGCCTCAAAGTTGACTACATTTGGATAGGTACGATTTAATCCCGTAGGTTTTTGGCAACCGTGGAAGTCAACCATAAGTTTATACTTGGCGCAGCACTCTGCGGCACGATAGTAGAAGGAGTTCATAAGGGTATCGTCTCTATCCATAAAGTCTATCTTGAAGCCCTTGACTCCCAGAGCCGAATAGTGGCGACAAACCTCCTCCATATTACTATTAAAGGCGTTATAACCTGCCCAGAGTATTATACCTACGCCCTTTGAGGTGGCATAGGAGAGAATCTCTTTCATATCAATCTGCGGGATAATATCCATAAGGTCGTTCTGATACTTTACAGCCCAGCCCTCGTCAAGGATAACATACTCCACGCCATAATCTGCCGCAAAGTCGATATATGCTTTATAGGTTGCGGTATTTATTCCCGCCTCAAAATCCACACCTGCAAGGCCCCAATGGTTCCACCACTCCCAGGCTACCTTTCCTGGTACAATCCACTCGGTATTCTCCACTCTGCAAGGCGAGGCAAGACGATAGACCATATCTGAGGCGGCAAAATCTGCATCTGTGTCGGTTACAAGGAGTATGCGCCACGGAAAGCTACGCTTGCCACTACATTGTGCAATATAGTTATGACGAGAGGCTACTATACCCTGCAATTTATTGTGTCCGCCAACCTCTACAACATCGGGTTAGGGGCAAAGCAACCCTTCAAAGAGTGGCTCTTGTCTGTATTGTGCAGAAACATGCCCGGATATGCCTCAACATCACTCTCGGCAATGCACACCTTTACAGAGTGAGCATCTACAACAACGGGCGAAAATGCTAAACGGCTACTGCTTACCTCCGAGAGGGGTATATAATTATAGGTATTCTCAAAAGAGGTAAAATATGGGTCTTTTTTAGTACCTGTAAGGTTGTTATAGGCTATCCAACAGTTGTAGTCTGCGCCAAAATTAAACTCGGCAACCTCGTTTTTCACTGTAAAACCCTCACTGCGATTGGTCGATAGACGATATACCACACCCTCGTTATAAGCTCTAAACTCAACGCCATAACCACCTTTGAAATCCAATTTTATGTAGTTGTAGTTGTCGGCTATGCGATTGCGATGGTAAAATTTGGCATCTATAGACTTTGTAACAGTACCCTTAGAGAGCTTTGCAACCCTGCACTTCTGACCAAGCACCATGCCGTCTGCAAGTTCAAGGGCAATCTTTGATGGCTCCAATACCCTCTTATCTCCAAAATCAACGGCATAACTCAAATTATCCCCAACCGTAATCGACGCCTTTACAACACCATCCGGAGAGAGAACTGTGTAGCTTCTATCCGCTGCAAATCCAGCAAATACACCACATAAAGCGGCAATAAATAGCAAAAATCGTTTCATAGCATAAATTTTAGTTGCAAAGATAATAAAAATATATAAAAGATAATAAAAATATATAAAAGAGAGTAGTCTTATTGCCTCTATTATTTCGTTATCCGATTTTGATTACAAAAGTATTAACGACAATATTTTATTACAAATTTACAATTTATTTCTTTTTATTTTATACTTTTGCAGTATGGCAACTCCACTTGCAGAGAGGCTGCGGCCTCAGAGACTTGAAGAGTATATCGGGCAGCAGCATCTGGTCGGTAAGGATGGTGTATTTCGTCGTTTTATTGAGACCAAAAATATACCGTCGTTTATTCTTTGGGGGCCTCCGGGGGTAGGAAAGACTACGCTGGCAAGGATTGTTGCGGCGGAGGCTGAGAGGCCTTTTTACACGCTCTCTGCCGTAACTTCGGGTGTCAAGGAGGTACGCGAGGTAATTGAGACGGCAAAGCGTCAGCAATTTTTCACTTCTGCCACGCC